>DATGDI010000122.1:0-3428 GCA_035310965.1 Methanomicrobiales archaeon | reverse complement strand
GGGCGGCGCGGTCATGCTCTCTGACAGGGAGATCTACCGGAGGATCCTGTTCAACCAGAACGCCGTGGGGGCGATCCTTTCCCCCTTCGACAGCTTCCTGGTCGCGCGGGGGATCAAGACCCTCGCCCTCCGGATGGAACGGCACGAGAAGAATGCCCTCGCCGTGGGCAGATACCTAGAGGAGCACCGGAAGACCGCTGCCGTCTACTATCCCGGGCTGCCGTCGCATCCGCAGCATGACCTCGCCCGTCGGCAGATGACCGGCTTCTCGGGGATGCTCTCCTTCGAGATCCGGGGCGGGGAGGCCGAGGCACGGAGGTTCCTCGGGGCGCTCCGGGTGTTCGCCCTTGCCGAGAGCCTGGGCGGGGTCGAGTCCCTCATCGAGCACCCGGCGACGATGACCCACTCCACCATCCCGAAGCCCGAGCGGGAAAAGGTGGGGATCACGGACACCCTCGTCCGGGTCTCCGTGGGTATCGAGAACGTGGAGGACCTTATCGGGGACCTCGGGCAGGCGCTCGACCGGGTGTAAAGAGGGCGTCACGGCCCCGTCGTGCGGGCCGGTAAAAACCCTTCCGAGAGAGCCGGCCCCGCACCATCGGGGAGACCCCACACCACTGTCTCACCTGGCCCAGGCGTACCTTTCCCTTCCATGGCAGGGAACATCAGAGCGGTTCGTCGGTGATAGTTAGGCCCGCGTCGACCATTCGAGCCCGAATCAGGTCCGAGACTTCGAACTGCTTCCGGGAACGGAGCTCCCTCCTCACGTCCCGGAGGATGCTTAGGGGGGCGCTCGTCTCCCGGAGGAAGTTGATGCCGAGGATCTCCCCGAACTCCCTCAGGGCTCCAAGATCCCCGGCGGAGGCAAGCCCCTGGATCGCCGCGAGGGCAGCAGGGGTATTGAGATCGCTCTCCATGGCGTCGGTGAAGGCCTTCCTCCCCTCCTGATTCGGGCCTGCGTCTTTCTTTGCCACCGCCCGGATATGATCGAGCCCGCGCGAGGCGTTCAGGATCCCTTCCTCGGTGGCCTGGAGGGGGGACCGATAGTGGGAGAGGAGGATGAAATATCGGAGAACATCCCTGCTCCACGTCTTCAATGCGTCCCGGATGGTAATGAAGTTCCCGAGGGACTTGGACATCTTCTCTCCCTGGACCGTCAGGAAGCCGGTGTGCACCCAGTACCTCACCATCGGGCGCCTGCCATCCAGGGACTCCATCTGGGCTATCTCTGCCTCGTGATGGGGGAAGATCAGGTCCAGCCCCCCGCCATGGATGTCGTACTGCTGCCCGAGGTACCGCTCGGATATCGCCGTGTCCTCGATATGCCAGCCGGGCCGGCCCCTGCCCCACGGGGAGTCCCAGGTGTACTCCCCGAATTCGCCGAACTTCCAGAGGGCGAAGTCCTGGGGGTTGTGCTTCGTTTCGTCCACCACCCGGCTGACCCGCTTTGCCCTGTCCTGGCCGGACAGTTCCCCGTTTCCCTCGAAGGTGTCCACGTTGAAGTAGACACCGGCCTCTGTGATGTATGCCACGCCCCGGGCCAGCAGGCGTTCTACCTGGCTGAGGATCTCAGGGATGTGGGTGGTGGCATGGGCATAGAGACTGACCCCGTCGATGCCGAGGGCCCTCATATCCCTGAAGTACTCGGCCTCGTATTTCCGCGCCAGCTGGCTCTGGGTTATCCCCTCCTCCCCTGCCCGCCTGATGATCTTGTCATCCACATCGGTGATGTTCTGGAGGTAGAATACCTCCTTCCCCGTCCACCGGAGGTACTTGGCGAGCACGTCGAAAACGACGTACGTCCTCGCGTGGCCGAGGTGGGAGTAGTCGTATACCGTCGGGCCGCAGACGAACATCGTGACCCGGTCGGGGTGAAGGGTGACCAGGGCCTCCACCTTCCCCGAGAGCGTGCTATACAGGTCCATGGTGCTGATCTCTCCCTTTCTCACGCCGGCGGAGGGAGTCGAACCCCCAGACATTCGCTTTGCGGGCGAAGGCATTGATCCGTTCTGCCACACCGGCTCTTTCCCGGCCCCCCCCTTCATGGACGTTCCACGGTGTTCCCGGGGGGGGCGAAATAGTATCGGCATGGCGTCTATAAGAGGATTCTCGAAGAGGCAAAATTTGGCCGGTGAGGCAGAGATTGCCGGTACCCGATCCATTAAAATATTGAGAGGGAAACAAGATCGCAGCACTGAGGTGCACACATGGCAATCGACCCAGTCTGTAAGATGACGGTGGATGAAAAGACCGCGAAGATCACGAGCGATTACAAGGGGAAGAAGTACTATTTCTGCAACCCCGGGTGCAAGAAGAAGTTCGACGCCGACCCGGCGAAGTACGCGAAGTAAGAGCAGGCACGAAGGAGATATTATTTTTAAAATCCCATCCGGGAGTTTACCCAAAGACTGTGAAGCTGGAGACAGGGCGAAACGATCCATGCACATACAATCTGAAAGTGTTGCGGATTTCAACCGCTGGTCACGGACCTACGAGACATCGTGGATGCAGCGGTCTCTCTTCGATCGCGTGCACGAAGGTGTCCTCGATCTCGTCGTCCGTGACTCCGCCCCCGGGGTCATCCTGGATGCCGGATGCGGGACCGGAAGGTTGCTGCGAAAGGCGAGGATCCGGTACCCCGGAGCCCGGCTGATCGGGGTGGATCCGGCAGAGGGGATGATTGAAAAGGCGCGCCAGATGTTACCGGATGCCGCCTTCTCCGTGGGTTCGGCAGAAGCCTTACCCCTTCCTGATGCCTCGGTGGATCTTGCGGTGAGTACCATCTCATACCACCACTGGAAGGACCAGGAACAGGGCGTGCGGGAGATCCGGCGTGTCCTGCGCCCCGGAGGGCAGTTCCTTCTCGCCGACATGGTTCTCCCGGCGTTTCTGGTGAAGGTCCTACGCCACGGCCACATCCGGACTGCCGGGGAAGTGAAGGCGATCTTCGGGCGGGCAGGCCTGGAAGTCCTGTCGCAGCACCGGCTGCTGCTCGGGCTCATTCTCGTCACGGTCGGGATCAGGCGTTAAACCAGGACGGGGAAATCGCGGCAGGTCTTGCCGACAGGGTCACGTTCATACCTGGAGCCCCGGTACCGGTAAGGAAGACAGGGGACCTCCGGAGGAAGGGTCCCCGGATAGAAACGGAGTTGAAAAGCATGGCTGATTCATCTGCCTACGGGCTCTGGACCCTTGTCATCCTCTACTCGGTCGTCTTCATCGGCTTCGCCTATGCCTTCACGCGCCCGCGGACCTCCCGGGACTGGAAGTCCCTCGGGGCATTCTCGGCCTTCATGGTCGCCCTCTTCACCGAGATGTACGGCTTCCCGCTGACCATCTACCTCCTCTCCGGCTGGCTGGGCAGCCGGGTGCCTGGCCTTGACCTGCTCTCGCACAACGCGGGGCATCTCTGGTACACGGTCCTCGGC
>DATGDI010000121.1:0-14547 GCA_035310965.1 Methanomicrobiales archaeon | reverse complement strand
AACCTGAAGGCTTTTGGAAAGCTGCATAAGGATGGAGAGTATGTGAAGTCAGACAATCCAATTGGTGGTGAGCTGCCATGATGAAGGGATCTCCCATTCATTCCCTTACCTACTTTACCGGCACGACCGACATCAGGGATCAGTCAAACTGGCAGTATCTGATTCATAAGTATATCTCGAATATCGATGAACAAAGGATTCTTGATGTTGGCTGCGCCTCGGGTTTTTTAATTCAGGAATTGGCCAAAACCAGCAAGTTTGCGGTTGGTATTGACATACGGCCTTTGGACACCGCACCTGGCTATCCATTCATTCAGGCAGATTGTCATGACTTACCGTTCAAAGACCACTCCTTTGATCTGGTTCTATCGCTCGGGGTTCTTGAACACGTATCTGATTACGAGCTGGCGATCACAGAAATGAAACGAGTCCTGAAGCCAGGGGGTTACCTTTTCCTGATGATGGGACCTACCCCATTGTGGAAATACCTTGATAATCCTGAGCATCGGAAAACCATAACGAAACACCCGGAAGTTACTACGGTGCTACGCTTGTTACAGGATGGGTATGTCCGGAAAATCTGGAATGAAAATATAGAATACCGTCTGTTTCACATGGACACCTTTCAGCTATTTCCAACGAATCCGATTTTGGCGAAGCTTTTCAGGAGTTGTATCCTCAGAGATTTTCTTTCGTCAATCCTGCGATTTTTCGAGAAGAATAATATGGAACAGAACATTTGTCTGATCTATCATACTATTCAGGGGTAAGGCATCTTACCTTACGGTGGGATGCGCCAACCGCTCATCAACCAGACTCGATGGAGCGGGAAGAGGTATTGACGTGAAAAGTGGTACGCCCCGGCCGGGACTTGAACCCGGGTCAAAAGCTCCGCAGGCTTCTAGGATGTCCACTACCCCACCGGGACGCGAGGGAAATTACTCAAAGGGATTGTCCTGTAGCCTTAAAACGGTTGCCCATGTGTCCCGGCTGCACCGATATCCCCTCCGATACGTTGTTATCGGTTCCTCGCGACCTGACTATGGAAGCGATCCGGAAGGTGAAAGGCAAAATGCCCGGCCGGCGGTTCATGGTGGACGATCCGGACAGGAAACAGTGGCAGGATCCTGAGGAGATCCTCTCCTCCGTCGGCCTCGCGGCGGGGATGGTCTTCGTCGACCTTGGATGCGGGGAGGGGTACTTCACGATTCCCGCGGCGAGGAAGGTGGGCCCCGGGGGAAGGGTCTATGCCATCGATATCAATCCCGGGGCCATCGGGGCGCTCCGTGCCCGGGCAGAGGAGGAGGGCCTGGGAAACATCCGGTCTCAGGTGGGCGAGGCTGAAACGACACCGGTCTGCGAGGGATGTGCGGATCTGGTGTTCTTCGGGATCGACCTCCATGATTTCAGGGATCCCGTGGCGGTCCTCAAAAATGCGGGGAGAATGCTTGCGCCCGGGGGGCGGATCGCCGACCTCGACTGGAAGGACGAACCGATGCCCCGGGGCCCGCCCCTCTCTATCCGATTCTCCGTTGCGAAGGCGCGGTCCCTGATCGAGTCCGCCGGGTTCAGGGTCCTCTCGGTCAGGGATACCGGACCCTACCATTACCTCATCCTGGCAGGCCTTTAGGGATGTACCATGGGAATCGTCCGTTCCCGGGTTCGGATCAATAACAGCGATAACGAAGAGAAGGTGAATGGTTCCTCATCCGGCCCTGGGCCGGAAGGTGCGCGACGGGCATCTCTCTGCATCACGGTCGGCGGTGACGATGCCGTTCATCTGGCATTCCCCCTCGTCCGCGGTGAGGGGCCGGAAGAAGAAACAGTCACGGCAGGCCGGCATATCCCTCAGGTGGCTCCCGTCTGGTTGGGCATCCAGAAATGGACGTCCGCGGTCAGCCGGGCCCCCGTGAACTCGATATGGTAACTACCTGGATAGCGGACCCAGACCTGCTTATGGGTGGACACGTCATACGTCCGGCCGTACCCTCCTCTCGCGATGATATGTTTTGTCTTCAGGTCCATTACCGTGACCTCGAACCATGCGGTGGGATCGGGGTAGGTCTTGGTGGCCGTCCGGGTAGGATTGGGGTCATTTTCTGATGGCACTACCGTGGGATCCTTCTCGGCAACGGTTCTCGTGATATTGGGCACGGTCATGGTAAGGTCGATGAGGAGGGGCGTGTTCGTGAGGTTGAGGTTGTACGCGGTCCCGATGTACGAGGGACCCATCTTTTGCTCGTCGAAGAGGGTCAAGTTTGCCGTGGCATTGGCTTCGAGCGGGGGTCCGCGGTAGGAGGTCCCCGAAATGGGGGTCGTCGTCGGCGTCGCCATGAGGGTCGCCTGTATGAGGGGGCTCGTGGTCGTCGGGACCACTGTCGTTCCCGAGGAGGAGCCGCCGCCCCCTTTGGGGGTGACGGTGGCATTCCCCCACGGGTTCTTGGTCGTAGTGTTCCGCGTGGGGACCCTCTGGCCGCATCCCGCGGTGAGGATCAGGATGATGAGAAGAATTGCGATTACCCCGGCCAGCCGCATGGAACTCATCAGTGAATATTTGATGAATCATATATTTATTCCTTTATCCAGTATGAACTCCATCTCGGGCCGGATTAGGGGGATTTTACAACAGAATATCTAATATGATACCGAATCCCACGTTTCTCGATGACCCCGATCCATTCCATTATCCTTGCCGGGGGCATCGGGACCCGGCTCTGGCCTCTCTCCCGTCGATATTACCCGAAACAGTTCCTCCAGCTCTCCCGGAGGTCCCTCTTCCAGATGACCTACGGGCGGGCGGGACTCCTTTCGGGGGATGATGGCATCACCGTGGTCACGAACTCCATCCACCAGTACCTGGTCAGGAACCAGCTGGAGGAGATGGGGTGCACCCTCCCGGAGGATCGGCTGCTCCTCGAATCGGAGGGCAGGAATACCCTTCCCGCCATCGCGTGGGCGGTGGGACGGATAGGGAGAGAGGATCCCGACGGCCTCGCGGCCGTCTTCCCGAGCGACCACCTCGTGGAGGAATCGGTGGTGGACGAGGTCCGGGCCGCCTCCACCCTCGCCCGGGAAAACCTGGTCACCTTCGGTGTGAGGCCGACCCGTCCCCACACCGGGTACGGGTACATCCGGCCGGGCGGGGATCTCGGCGGGGGATTCCGGGTCTCGGAGTTCAGGGAAAAGCCCGATGAGGCGACGGCGGCACGCCTCATCGGAGAGGGCTGCCTCTGGAACAGCGGGATCTTTCTCTTCTCGGTGCGCTGCTTCCTCTCCGAGCTCGCGCGGTACCAGCCCGGGGTGGGGCAGGCCTTCCGGACGGGGGAACCCGGGGACGAAGGCATCCCGTCCATCTCGATGGACCATGGCCTGCTCGAGAAGTCAGGAAGGGTCGCGGTCGTGCCCCTCCGGGCGAGGTGGGACGATCTCGGGGACTTCGGCGCCCTGTACGGAAACGAGCCTCACGACGGGGCGGGGAATGCAGGCCGGGCGGAGTTCATCGATGCCCATGGAAATTTCGTCCATGCCGGGGGCAAGCATGTCGGGGTCATCGGGGCGGACGACCTCGTCATCGTCGATACCCCCGATGCCCTCCTCGTCTGCGGGCGGGAGGAGACGGGAAGGGTGCGGGAGCTCGTGGAACGGTACGACCGGCGCCATGACCCCATCACCCAGTTCCACCTCCAGGTCCACCGTCCCTGGGGCTCCTACACCATCCTCGAGGAGTCCGGGTCCTACAAGATCAAGCGCGTGAGCGTGAGTCCCGGTAAACGTCTCTCCCTCCAGCTCCATCACCGGCGGAGCGAGCACTGGATCGTCGTTTCGGGGAAGGCGGAGATCCAGCTCGGGGAGGAGGGGTTCGTCCTCTCCCCGAACGAGAGCACCTTCGTCCGTGCAGGGGTCCGGCACCGCCTCGGGAACCCGGGGAAGGAAACCCTCGAGGTCATCGAGGTGCAGAGCGGGGACTACCTGGGCGAGGACGACATCGTCCGGTTCGACGACGAGTACGGGAGGAGGTGACCCCGGGAGGAAGGGGGGCGCCCGCGTCGGATCCCCGGTACGGGGAAGGCATGACAATTTTCTTATAGCGTCCGGGGAGACATGATATACGGGGCAAAATGAGCGGGATCTGGGGGGTTCACAGGATTATCGGGGAGCATCAGGAAATTTCCATGTTTCCATCGCCTTCCCTGCATTCTGCAGGCTCCCCGGCCCTCCCCCGTCTTACCGGAGCAGTCTGCCGTCCCTTCTCCACCTTCCTCCACCCCCTCCCGGATGGCATGTATGGCGTCCTGCCCGTCGCGGTGAATCACGGCATGACAGGAGACCGGGTCAATGGATACGAGGGAGACACAGAAGGTCTGCTTACGCGGGTTTTGATCCCGCCTGAGGAGAAGACTCTCCGGATCACCACCGAGGAGGTTGTATGAAGGACAGAGGGAAGAAGAGACAGAGAAAGGAGGCAGAACCTGCCCGGAACAGGTTCGGGCTCCCCGTCATCAGTCGTGAAAAGCTCCTCGCGATGGCTGTGGCCGTTGTGGGCACGCGGATCGTCATCGGGCTCGCCACGACCTACCTGTTCAATTCCTTCATCGACTACTACGTCCTCGGGATCTATCTCCAGGCAGCCATGAACGTCCTCCAGGGGATGGTACCCTGGGCGAACGGGACGCTGTTCTATTACCCACCCCTGGCCCTGGTTCCCCTGCTGGCTTCGTTTATGGCCGTCCCGGTGGCGGGTTTCCTCGGCTTCGTGGTGGCGTTGTGGGTGCTGATGGCGATCTGCGACATCGTGACCACCATCTGTGTCTACTACGTCGGCCTGAAGCTATACAGTGAGAGGACGGCCTTCATCGCGGCAATCCTGAATGCGACGGCGATCTCGGTCGCGTACTATTCCATCACCCGCTGGGAGGCGTACGTGGTGTGCCTTGCGATGCTCGCGGTGCTGGCAACCGTGTACGAAAGGAAGACATGGGGGTACATTGCGACCATTGCGGGGGCATTCGCCAAGGTCTGGCCTGCGCTCCTCTATCCGTTCCTATGGCTCTACAACGCACGGGACGGCTCGATCCTCGAGGAAGGGAAGAAAAGAGCCGCATGGCTCCTCCTCGCAGCCGGCCTGGCCTTCGGGCTGATGCTCTGGACCGGGTATAACAGGTTCCTCGAGTATGCTGGCATGGTGTACTCAAACACCGTCCCATACACGGTTTTTGAATATCTGAAGCTTGCCGGGCTCGCCGTCGAGTTCAGCACGATTGCCACCCTATTCGAGGTATTGCTCGCCCTTGTCATCATCGCGGCGCTCTACGGGATGTACAGGCGCCCCCAGCTCACCACGATGCTGAAGGGAATACTCCTCGTGATCCTCGTCGTAACGATCTTCGTGCAGTATCGTTCCCCGCAGTACGTTGCCTGGCTGACCCCCTTCGCCGCGCTTCTCATCGCCGGAGACAGGTGGGGAATCTTTGCCTTCTTGGGGGTGCAGGTCATGGAGTACATCTCGTTCCCCCTCACCTTTTACTCGGTGTGGGTGAATGCCAATTACGTCACCCCGTGGGCCCTGCCGCTTTTCACGGTCCTTTTCCTGATGTACGGGCTGCTCGCATGGCGGGCGCTGAAGGGGAAGGGATGTGGAGAATGAATCCCTCCTTCCGCCTGACGAAGATCCCGCGCCACAGGGTAATGGGCAAGGCTCCCGCCCGGGGATTCCTCGCCAGGGAGCCGGTTTTCCGTTCGAGAGCGACAGGGAGCACCGGGTAAAGCCGAAGAACGCCTACAGGTCATCCGGATGGGGATTGCAGAGGGCCAGGGGAGTATGCACCGATTCTTCCAGTCCGTACGGAATAAAATCACCCTGAGGCATCTTCAGTTTCTCATCGCGGCGATCATCGTCGTCCTTCTCGTTCTCTCGGTCAACCCGGGGGCACTCTCCCGGTTCCTCTTCCATACGAGCCCCCTGTTCCTCCTCCTCGCCATGGCCTTCTACCTCGTGAATAACCTCCTCATGACATACCGCTTGAAAAGGGTCCTCACGTTCCTCGGGCATAAGCTGAGATTCCGCATGACCTTCTCCTCCCACATGGCGGGGATGATCTTCTCGGACGTGACCCCGGCACGGAGCGGGTACCTGTATGCGGCATATGATCTGAGCAGGAAGGGGATCCCGCTTCCCAGGGCGATGGTTTCGGTGACGGGCACGTACGTCTTTGACCTGATATTCAAGTCCCTCATCGCGGCCCTGGGGATCCTCTATTTTTATTCGAGCCTCTTTCCCCTCGATGCCCGGATGTACCTCCTCCTCCTCTTCGGGTTCATCGCGGCCGGCATCCTCCTCTACGCCTTCATCACCCGGGCTCCTCAGGGGGTGAGAGGGCCCCTCCAGAGATACCGGATATTTCACCTGCTCTTCCAGTACGGGGATGAGAGCCGGACCCTCCACCGGATCTCGCCCTTTATCCTCGGCATATCCTTCCTCGGCTGGATCTCCCGCGGGTTCGAATGGTACTGTGTCGCCGCCGCCCTGGGGATTGCATCCTTCTCCATCCTGGACGGCCTCTTCCTGAACCCGCTCCTTACCCTCCTCTCCCTCATCCCCGTGACGCCGGCGGGCATCGGGATCCAGGAGGCGGGCATCGTCGGGCTCTTCCTGCTCATCAGCATCGACCGGGTCGCGGCCACCTCCTTCGCCCTTCTCACCCGGGCCATCGAGGCCCTCATCGACGCGGTCGGCCTGGCCAGTTTCTACCGGAGCCGGGTCGAGCACAAGGATCTCCACGCCTTCTATGGTTCCATCGACGGGGATATCGACGAGAGGTCGTACAACTCGGACCTCTTCGTGCAGCGCTACTTCCAGCAGAGGAGGACGGCAGCCATCATGGAGCACCTGGAGGTCGGGAGGGGGGACGTCTTCCTCGATATAGGGTGCGGAAGCGGTGTCCAGATGGCCATGTTTGCCCGGAAGGACTACGCTCTCGCCATCGGGATCGATCTGAACCGGAATGCCCTCTCCTATGCGAGGAAGAGGGGCCTCCCGAATTCGGAATTCATCATGGCCGATGCCGGGCACCTCCCCTTCAAGGCCGGTGTCATCCGGAAGATCCTCTGCGCAGAGGTTATCGAGCACATGGACCGGCCAGACGGCCTCGTGCAGGAGATGAAACGCGTGCTGGGGACGGGGGGAGAGATCGTGGTCACCACTCCCAACGAGAACTCACCCTGGGGAGTCTACGAGTTCGCCTGGGACGTCTTCGGGAGGGGGAGGAATTACGCAGATACCCATCTGAAGTTTTACTCCCCCCGGGAGATCCGGGAGCTCTTCCAGGCATTTCCCGAAAAGGAGGTGGAGACCCTCTTCTTCCTGTCCCCCTTCGTCGCTCTCCTCAACAATAATGCCCTCGTCTCAGCGGCGGAAAGGATCGATTCCCTCTTCGAGAGGTGGAGCCTCGGGGTTCTCATCATCGCCCACGTGAAGCTGGGGAGTCCCGACCGGGCCCTATCGACCCGAGAGGGCGTGGAATGAGATGCCGAGGACCTGACGGAGGTAGTCGAGAATCGTGCCCGGGCCCAGCTTGCTCGATCCCGCCTTCCTGTCCCGGAAGATAAAGGGGATCTCCTTCGCCTTTCCCCACGATCCCCTCCCGAGAACCTCCATGAGGATCTTGTAGCCCTTCGGGTGAAGGCGTGCCCCTGCGACCACCTCCCTCCTCACGGCGAAAAAGCCGCTCACCGGGTCGGTGATCCCGGGAAAGAGGATCCGCCCGAGGAGGGTCGCTCCCCACGAGATGACCCGCCTGCCCGCTGGCCAGTCCTCGATGGCCCCGCCCCGCATGTAGCGCGAACCGATGACCACGTCGGCACCGTTACGGATCTCCTCAAAGAACCGGGGAATGAGCTCGGGCGGATGAGAGAGATCGGCATCCATCACCACAAGAACGGGGGCACGTGAAAGAGAGAACCCCTCCACCACAGACTGGGAGAGACCGGGATCTGAAGTCCGGACCGCGAGGCGCAGGTTCGGGATGACCGCCTCAAGGGCCCGTACCGCGGGGATGGTGCCGTCGGGGGAAGAATCGTCGACCACGAGGATCTCCCCGCGTATGCCGGCCCGGTCGAGGACCTCCTCTACCGCCCCGATGACCGTCCCGATGGTCTCCCCTTCATTGTAGGTCGGGATGATAACGGTAAGATCAAGCGGGGAATCCTTCGCATCCATGAGGTCAGCCTCTAGCCTGTATACCTGAGGAGGAGGATCCCGCCGTTTGAGTCCCTCCAGGTAAGCCGGGTGTGCGAACCCAGCCAGGAGATGAGGAGGCCCTGGGTGTCTGTTGCCTGGATATCCCCCGTGACGATGAACCAGACCTGGCGGCCGGGATACGATGCGATGAGTCCCTGTACATCCCCGACGGTGTACAGGCCGAACTGCAGGGTCCCCGCGGTCTCGTTCCCGTAGTAATAATCGAGGGGCTGGTGCACGTAGCCGGGGATGGCGACCACCAGGTCCCCGGGTGCCGCGAGGCCGGTGAGTTCCCGGGAGGCACCCCTCCAGTCGTCCTTCTGCTGCGTGGTGTAGTAGGGAACGAGGACCGGCAGGTTGATGACCAGGGCAAGGATGAGGGCACCGTACACGAGGTTCCTGCTCCTGAAGAGGGAGCATGCAGGCCTGATCAGGAGGGCGATACCCGGGAGGAAGGCCGCGAGGAGGTAGATGAGGTACCTCGGGTTCATGGGCATCCGGTAGGAGAGGAAGATGGAGAGGAGGAGAGGGCCGACGATGGCGAAGACGAGGAGGGTGGCCCTCATGCGGTCCCTCGTGAAGAGGGAGGCGGCCCCGAGGACGAAAAGGACCACGAAGGCATAGGCAAGGATCTCCGAGAACCCGGATATCTGCATGAAGGTCAGGGAGATGGTCTGGATCCCCTGGGTGCCGAAGGTAGGTGCTGAGCCCGTTATCTTGCCGAAGAGCTGGACGGCGTAATAGATGAGGGGGAGGGTAAGGAGGGAGAAGACGAGGATGGAGATGACGAGGGGGATCGCCGAACGGGGATCGCGTGCCATCTCCTTCGCCTTCACGGCGAGGACGAAGATGAGGAGGGCGACGATCGGCACGAAGGCGTAGAAGTGAGCCCAGAAGGCGAGGGCTGAAAAGACCCCGAAGAGGAGGGCGTCCCTCCTCCCCCAGGATCTGAGGAGCCGGAGGAAGAAGAGGAAGGCGAGGGAGAAGAAGAAGAGCATCATGGTATAGTCACGGGCCTCCTGGGAATAGTAGATCTGGAAGGGGGAGAAGGTGAGGAGGGCTGCGGCGAGGAGCCCGGTGTTCCGGTCGAGGATCTCGGCTCCGAGGAGGTAGAAGACGGGGATGGTGAGGATCCCGAAGATGGCGGGGATGATGCGGAGGACCACCTCGCCGTCCCCGAAGGCGAGCATGGCATGCTCCATCCAGTAGAAGAGGGGCGGGTGAAACTCGGTGGCAGAGGAGAGCGAGCCCCAGATCTGGGTCACCGACTCGCGGGCGAAGGTGAGGGTGGAGGCCTCGTCGAGCCAGAGGGAGGCTGCCCCGAGCTGGAAGAGGCGAAGGAATGCCCCGAGGATCGTGAGGACGAGGAGGACCTGGAGATACCGGCTTGCCCGGACCGATTCAAGGATTCCGGCCAGGCCTGCAACGGGGGCGGACGGTGCCGGGCCCTCAAGGTCACAGCCGGGTTCTTTCGGGGATTCCCCCTTCCCCTTCCCCGGTTTTTTCTCCTTTGCCTTCGCCATGAGATCAAATAGTAGGTGGGAGACAGGGGGTTAAAAGAGGATCGTCCCGGCAGGGGCCGGCCCCGAGGGGAGAAATGCTTGAAGTCGGATCAACCGGCTCCCGGGCCCCCTGCAGGGGGTGCGAGGAGGAACTCCTCGAAGAGCTTGGCAAGGCCGGACCCGGTGTACAGGCTCATCAGGAAGGGCTGGGCGAAGAACTCCTCGGCGGCATCGAAGAAGAATCCCGGTGGCACGGGACGGTTGCTGTCCGGGTCCACGACCAGCCGGAAGCTCATGTACTGGGCGGCGTTGTCATCGTCGTACACGATCCTCCAGACCGTCGGCAGCGACCGGAAGCGATCCGGGTGGTTCACCTTCAGCCAGTTGACGAAGGCCCGGAACTTCTGCCTGTCCCCCTTTTCCTCCTCGTCCACCCGCCACCGGAGGTATTCCCGGGACATCTCGTTCCTGATGGACATGAAGTTGTACGCGAGAGTCCCGATGGTATAATCGAGGTGGGCGAGGGTGTCCATGAAGAAAAAGCGGAGGACCGGGTGGAAATCCGAGGGATTGTGCATGATGAGGGTCTTACTGTAGAGGTGCCGGAGCACCTGCTCGTACTCGTTGGATTCGAGCATACAGACTGAAAGGGGGGCCCGCCGTTAAAAACCTTTTCACCCATCCGGTTTCTCCCGCCACAACCGAATCGGCGGGAGCTGCTGCAATCCGGACCAGCGGCAGCGTGTGCCGGTCCAGATCACCGACAGTACGGCTCCCGGATCCTCACCGCCTCGCGGAAGAGGGCCTCCAGTTCCCCCCCCCGTTTTCCCCGGATATCGATGAGATTGTCGGACCGGAGGAGGCAGGGCTTCAGTTTCCCGTCGGAGGTCACCCGGAGCCGGTTGCAGAAGGCGCAGAACTCGGTGTTGTGCCGGGGCCGGACCACCTCCACCTCGGCGCCGTCGACACAGTACTTCTTCCGGTGGTGCATCCGCCGGGTAAGGATGATCTTCGACCGGGACTCGAGGTCCTTCTCGAGCCGGTTGATCTCTGCGTGGGAGACGCAGCTCCCGAGTTCCATGAGCTCGATGAGCTGGAGGATGAGGTCCCGGTTCCCCCGCACATACCCGAGGAAGGCCTCCACCTCGTCCTCGTTGATCCCCTTGAGGACCACCATGTTCAGCTTGATGGGCGTCAGGCCGGCCTCGAGGGCGGCGTCAATCCCCGCGAGGACCTCCGAGAGGCGGTCGTGGCCGGTGATGTCCCGGTAGCATGCGGGGTCCAGGCTGTCCAGGGAGACATTGACCCTCGAAAGGCCCGCCTCCTTCAGCCCGCCGGCGTACTTCCCGAGCAGGATGCCGTTCGTGGTCAGGGAGGACTCAAGACCGGGGGGAACCGCCCGCACGATCTCCAGGATATCCCCGCGGACGAGGGGCTCCCCTCCGGTGAACTTCACGGAGCGCATTCCGAGGCCGGCGGCCACCCGGAGGATCTCCCGGATGTCTCCGAGAGGGAGCTCGGCATCCGGAGCCTTCTCTCCCTCGGCATGACAGTAGATGCACGCGAGGTTGCAGCGCTGGGTGACGCTTACCCGGAGATTCGTCACCGGCCGGCCGAAGGTATCGATCAGCATGACTCCGGTCCCGCGAAGTTCTTCCCGACGATGTAGCACTCCCTCGATCCCCTCCGCGTAACCCTCGGCCGGAAGACGTGGACCGAGCGGAAGCGTTCCCTGACCGCGTCGAGCAGGTCGTTGAAGTCCTCCCCCTGGAAGGATTTGAGGACGATATTCCCGCCGGGTTTGAGGACCCGGCAGGCGAGGGCAAGGGCCTCCCCTCCGATCCCCACGGCCCTAGCCTGGTCCACACTCCGGTTGCCGGTGAGGTGGGGCGCGGCGTCGGTGAGGAGCACCGAGGCCCCGGGCACGAGGGCCCGGATCCGTTCCTCCACGGTGGGATCGGTGAAGTCCCCCACGAGGGTGGTCACCCCCGGGAGAGGGGGGATCGGCTGGAGGTCTACCCCGAGGACAGTCCCGTCGGTGAGGGACGAGACGACCTGGAGCCAGCTACCGGGGGCCGCCCCCAGGTCGATGACCGAGTCCCCCCGCCGGATCACCCGGAACCGGTCTTCGATCTCCAGGAGCTTGAAGGCGGCCCTCGACCGGTAGCCCTCCTTCGCGGCACGCCGGTGAACGGTATCACTCGCCCATCCTGAACCCATCTGAAAATGCTCCCTGCCGGCCCGGGCATTCGAGCAGGCCCGGCGCGGCGTGCTAACCCAAATGTACCTAAAAAATATGCTTATATAGTTATTAATAGAGTGTGTTAAGGGGTTAGGAATGCTCAAGGCAAGCATCGATGCAGATATCTTCCGGGAGGCCATCGAGGTCGTCTCGGCCCTCGTGACCGAGTGCCGGCTCCACGCGGATGCGAACGGGATCCGGACCCGGGCGGTGGACACGGCAAATGTCGCGATGGTTTCCCTCGACCTCGGGAAGGAAGGGTTTTCCGCCTTCTCTGCGACGAAGGAGGAGATCGGCCTCGACATCACCAAGATGAAGAATATCCTCTCGATGATGAGCAAGGGGGACCTCCTCTCCCTCCAGCTCGGGGACAATGCGAAGAAACTCGAGCTCTCCTTCGGGAGCTACCGGTACTCCGTCACCCTCCTCGACGTGAATACCGTCCGGAAGGACCCGAACCCGCCCACCATCGACCTCCCCGGGAAGGTGGTCATTTCCGGCGAGGCCCTCTCCTCGGCCATCAAGGCCGCCTCGGTGGTCTCCGACAAGATCGCCCTCGGCATCGACCCGAAGGGGCAGAAGTTCTACATGGTCGCCGAGGGGGACACCGATCACATCCGGCTCGAGCTCGGGAAGGACCAGCTCGTCTCCATCAACCCCGTGGAGGCCCGGTCCCTCTTCTCCCTCGATTACCTGAAGGACCTGGGGAAGGTCATGGGGAGGGCGAAGGAGGTGCAGGTCTCCCTCGGGGTGGACCACCCGGTGAAGTTCTCCTTCACCTTCGCCGACGGGAAGGGTTCGGTGGACTACCTCCTCGCCCCCCGCATCGAGGCTGATTGATGCGGGTCCAGCTGGACAGACGTGACCTCGCCAAATACCCGTTTTTGAAGGAAGCCCAGGAATGGGTCGCCGGCCGGACCGGCACCCTCGACCAGTTTCTCGCGACGAACTATGGAAAGATAGCCGCCCGGAACGGGAAACAGAGGGTACTCGAGGCAATTTCCGGAGGGGAACCGGGGGGGAACCGCCCCATCTCCTCCCCCGAGCATGAGGTCTTCTCCTACGCCCTCGCCCGGATCCTCGTGTCCTGCGGGAAGGACCGGGCCCTCATCGACCGGCTGACCCGGTTCGAGGCGGCCCGGGCCTTCGGGTTCCTCCAGGAGGAGGACCCGGACAAGCGGTCCTATGTCGCCGAAAGCCTCGGCATCGACCCGGATACGGAGGATCTCCCGGTGACCGAGTACGTGGAGCTCGTGACGCAGCTACGGGAGGACCGCTGGAGGCTCGTGAACCGACAGGTCATCCGGGGAAGGGTGCAGATCGGGAAGGACGAGCTCGAGGAGCTCGTCAGGGAACGGATCCGGCACCTTCTCCACCGGCAGCTGCCCCTTCCCGTGCCGGCGCAGGTCTGCGAGGTCCTCTCCCCCCTCCTCGCCGATATCTCTGCCACCTACCAGGCGACCGTCATGCGCGACTTCGGGGAGGTGGAGGAGGGGGCCTTTCCCCCCTGCCTCCAGGCCCTCGTGGGGGCCATCACCGCCGGGACGAACCTCCCCCATGCCGGCCGGTTCGCCATCACGGCCTTTCTCCACAACATCGGCATGAAGCCGGTCCAGATCATGGAGATCTTCGCCCGGGCACCGGACTTCGATCCCGAGAAGACACGGTACCAGGTCGAGCACATCTCCGGCCGCGGGGGGACGGAATACACCGCTCCTTCCTGCGCAACCCTCCGGACGACCGGCTTCTGCGTGAACCGGGACAGCACCTGCGAACGGGTGAACCATCCGCTCTCGTACTACCGGCTGAAAAAGAGACGGGAGAAGGGAAGGGCAAAGGAGGCGGAGGGGGAGAAGGGAAAGGCGGAGGAAGCGGGAGAGAAGGAAAAAAAACCGGCTACGCGATCTTCTCCCTGATCAGGATCCCGGCCCCGCTCATGAGCGCGATGTAGACCGCAATGGCGAGGATGTATGCAAGCCCTTTTTCTCCTTCCGGGAAAACGGCGGAGAGGACGATGAGTGCGACGATAAAGACGACCAGACTCGTAATTCCGGTCGCCACGTCCAGCATCCGGGCATTCATGGGAGAAACTATCCGTCCTCCTTCCCCTTATGCCTGCCCATTCCCTTCCCCCGATCGTTCTCTTTTTACCTTCCCGGTTCCATGATCCGTACCTACATTCCGGAGGTAAGGACGGTGGGAAGAGCAGAGGAGGAGAAGGATGTCAGGGAGCTCCTGCTCCTCGCCGTCAGGACCCTCGCGGATTCGATGGTCCCGTCCCTCCTGCCCGGAGTGGGGTTTCGGATCGTCTATGCCCTCCGGGGAGCAAGGCGCCAGGAAGACGTCGCCGGGGTAGAGGGGGGCCTTGTCCGGGAAGGCGGGAAGGTCCGGCCTGCAGGCGGCATAGCCTTCGGGGCGGGGGAAGGGGTGGCCGGCATGGTGCTGACCGCGATGCACACCGATCCGGAGATCCGGAGTGCCGCCGCGATCCGGTTCTCCCCGGCTATCCACGGCATCCTCGGGGATCTGCTCCTCGAGGTCTGCGAGTTCGACCGGGCCCGGGAACC
>DATGDI010000120.1:0-5332 GCA_035310965.1 Methanomicrobiales archaeon | reverse complement strand
TCTTCCGCACCAACTCCTACGAGTACTCCCCGACGATTCCCCTGGATGCGGAGAAGGCCATCCTCCGGAAGGCCGCCGAGTGGGAGAGGGCTCTCCTGAGGGACCCTGCGGGGTTCCTCGCCTCCCTCGAAACCCCGGTGAAGGCTGCCCCTACCGGGGGAACCACCGATGCCCTCATTATCCAGGGAAGCCCCCGGCCCGACGGGAACTGCAGCATCCTCGCCGGCTGGGCGGCAGAGGAGGCGGCGGGGATCGGGAAGAGGGCACGGGTGGTGTACCTGGACGATCTCGTCATCCATCCCTGCATCGGGTGTTACCAGTGCTACAACACCGGTTCCTGCACCTTCGAGGACGATATGGCCGAACTCATCCGGGCCCTCCGGTCGGCACCCGTCCTCGTGATCTGTACCCCGGTGTACACGAACACCGTCCCCGGGGGCCTCAAGATCTTCATCGACCGCTGCCAGGCATACCATGCGGAAAAGAACCTTTTCTATCCCGGCGGGGAGAAGAAGGGCATCCTCCTCTCGGTGGCGGGGAGGACGGGGATGGCGAACTTCACCTGCGTGAAGAAGGTGGTCGTCTCCTTCATGAGGAACCTGGGGATCCGGGTCGCGGGCGAGGTTCTCATCGACCGCATCGACGGGATCCGGGATGTCCGGACTCTCCCCGGCCTCCGTGAGGAGATCGGCGACCTGGTGAGGGAGGCCTTTTCAGACCTGAAAAAGGAACCCGTCCTCAGCAGGCGTGGGTGATGCCGGGGATCAGGAGCTCGTCCCGGAAGGTCAGGGAATAGGCATCAGGAAACCGGACCACGGTTACATCGGGCGAGAAATCCGGGGAGAGGAGCGGCGCGAGGATCGAGGCCTCGTATCCGGCCTGCCCCCAGCTCAGGTTGAGGGCGGGCGTGGTGCAGGTGGTGTCGGGGGGCGTCCCCGTGACGTTTGCAAAGCCCCTCATCGAGAAGGTGGTCATCCCGTCACCCGCCGAGAGGGCGACAATCTCTCCGCCCGAGGCCACCCCGAGGATCCGGCCGAAATCCCGGTCGGGGCTCACTACCCCGAGGAAGGCGAAGACCTGTTCGATCCAGGGGAGGGTGTACTCGAAGGTGACGGTGGCACTCCCATCCCGGTCGACGGCGATATCCAGGTACCTCACATGGAGGGCTGCGACCGGCGGGATGGCGAGGGCCCCGAGGATGAGGAGGAGAGTGACCATCCGGAGCCCTTTCATTGATTCACCACCACCAGTTTGGGAACCGGGCTCCATAATCTTTCTCCCGGGGACGCCCCGGGACCAATCGGCAGGTTCATGCCTTCACGCCTCCTAAAAATCGTTATTCCGATGAGTATGACTGGATCCTCCGCCCGGGTGGCCGCCCTCCTCATCCTTTCCCTGGTGGTCCTCATGGTCCCCCCTGTTCTCGGGTTTGAAGCGACCATCGAGCCTGCCACGATCCAGGACAGGAACCCGATTTCCATCAATCTTTCCGGTGTCACGGACGGGGTTTCCCTGAATGTGACCCTGACCGCCACCTTCACGCCTCCCCCCGGGGTCGCCTGGCTCAATCTCACCAACTGGAACTACCCCTTCGCCCTGCAGGGAGGCAGGATGATCGCGGGCGGCAGGAATGTGAACGAGATGACCTTCCTCGTCCGGGAGGGAAACACCTTCATGACACAACGCGGATCAGGGGCAGGGACCATCACGGTTGAAATTCCCCTGGACGTCCAGCCCATGGCGACCACCGATTTCTCCATCGCCTACAAGCTGCACGACAATACCGAACCCGTCACCCTCACCCTCGTCCAGCAGGGGAGCAAGAAGGGCCTGGAGCAGGATGCCGTCCTCACCCCGTCCATCCTGGGCATCGTGGAGGGGAACCTCTCCGTTCAGGTCCGCTTCAATGGCACCCTCGTTGGCGCCCGGGATATCCAGGTCCTGGAGGAGGCCCCCCTTCCCCCAACACCGGAGGTGAATGTCACCGCCACCCCCATGTCCACCCCCGTGTCCACCGCTACTTCCACTCCCACTCCCTCCCATGTACCCACCACTCCGGCCACCACCCAGACTACTTCTCCCCCGGTGGCCACCAAGCCGGTGACGACCCCTCCCGCCACCGAGGTGCCGGTTCCCGATACCCCCTCGGCCGGGCCGTCGCCCTTCATCCTCGCCTATGGGGCGGTCATCGTCATCATCGCGCTCCTCGCGGATTACTACCTCCTGAAGGACTAGGAGAACCCGCCCCGCCATCCCCTCTCACATCCCGGTGGGGGACAGAGCCATTATCTCGAGCCCCGGAGACTCATCCTCATGGAACCGGATACGGGCCGGGCCGGAGACGACTATGCCTCCTACCGTATCCTCGTGGACCTCTGGGCCGCCGAGAATCCTGTCAAGACCGCGAAGCTTCTCGCTCTCCTTGTCGTCCATGCCGTGCTCATCGTGGCCATGACCCTCGGGGGCGGGTTGGTCCCCCGGAACTGGCCGGTCTGCCTTGCCGGTGTCGCCTTTTCCCTTGTCTTCGTCCTCTCCCTGGGGAGGACCCTCCTCTTCCAGGAGGCGTGGCGGCTCAAAATCCGTGCCCTTGCATCACGATATATCGGCGAGGAGCGGTTCCAGGTACTCGAAACGGCTGAGGCGCAGAGGGATGCCCCGCCCCTCCTGAGGATCCTGGGAGGGATCCCGTCGGTGTATTACCTCCTCGGGGCGCCCCTCCTCCTCCTGGCCTCCTGGCTCGTCGCGCTCGTCCTCCTCCTTTCCTGAACCAAGGATCTCGTCCCGTCGCACCCTCTCCAGGTCAGGGTGCTCCCGGTTCCCGGGTCTCCTCCCCCGGAACCAGGAAGGGTTTCCGGTGACGGCGATGGGGACGAGGGAGATCCAGAGAGCGGAGTCGACCTCCACCAGGAGAACCAAGAACCTGAAGGGCTATATGCCCGGGGATGGTAATTCCCGGAGCGGAAGGTAATGAAGAACCGGAGGACAGTCGATCTCGAGGCCATCGCCTGGCATGCCATGGAGAAGTACGGCTTTGAGCCAGGCTTCCCCGAGGCCGTGGAAACTGAGGTCGCCACCATCTCCGGGGAAAAGCCGCAAGGGGAGAGTGACGGAACCCGGGATCTTCGCGGCCTCCTCTGGTCGTCCATCGACAACGAGGACTCCATGGACCTCGACCAGATCGAGTACTGCGAACGCAGGGGAAACGGGGAGATCCATGTCAGGATCGCCGTCGCGGACGTCGATCTCTACGTGAAGAAGGAGTCCCCGGCGGACGGGCACGCGGCCCACAACGGGACCTCGGTCTACACGGGGATCCGGACCTTTCCCCTCTTTCCCGACCGGCTCTCGAAGGGTATCACCTCCCTCCTCCCCGGGGAGGACCGGACGGCCATCGTCGTCGAGTACGCCGTCCTTTTTGACGGTTCCTTCCGCCCGGGGGAGGTGTACCCGGCCCTCGTAAACAACAAGGCAAAGCTCGTGTACGAGGTGATCGGGGACTGGTTCGAGGGAACGACGCCGGTCCCCGAGGTCGTCCGGGACGTTCCGGGCCTGGAAGCCCAGCTCAGGCTGCAGCTCGAGGCCTCGATGCTCCTCAAGAAGTACCGGATGGAGCAGGGGGCCCTCGAGCTCGATACCCTGGAGCCGAAGGTGGTCGTCGAGGGGGGGAAGGTCTCGCGGCTGGTGGCCCCGAAAAAGAACCCCGCGGGCCACCTCATCGAGGACTTCATGATCGCCGCGAACGGGACCATGGTCGCCCGGCTCGAAGAGGCCGGAATTCCTCTCGTCCAGCGGGTGGTCCGGGTCCCGAAGCACTGGGACGGGATCGTGGAGACCGCCGCGATGTACCACGAGCGGCTCCCGGAGGAGCCGGATGCGAAGGCCCTGTCGGAGTTCCTCGTCCGGCGGAAGAAGGCCGATCCGGAGCGGTTCCCCGACCTCTCTCTTACCATCGTGAAGCTCCTGGGCCGGGGGGAGTACCTGGCCCTGGTTCCCGGGCAGCCGCCCATGGGCCACTTCGGCCTTGCCGTCACCCACTACACCCACTCCACCGCCCCGAACCGGAGGTTTGTCGACCTCATCATCCAGCGGCTCGTGAAATCGGTGCTCGCCGGCGCCCCGAGCCCGTACGAGGCCGGGGAGCTCACCGGGATCTGCGCATGGCTCACGGACCGGGAACACGAGGCGAACAAGGTCGAGCGGTTCATGCGCAAGGCGAGCGCCGCCCTCCTCCTCTCGGACCGCATCGGCGAGAGCTTCGATGCCATCGTGACGGGCGTTATCGAGCACGGGATCTTTGTCCGTCTCTTCGACCCTCCGGCCGAGGGAAAGGTCGTGCGGAGGGAACGCGGTCTCAAGGTCGGCCAGTTTGTCCGGGTACGGCTGCTCAGCACCGATCCGTACAACGGGTTCATCGACTTCGAGCGGGTGGGGTGAGGAGGGAAAATTTCCCCTATCAGGGATGCGAGGGGAGGGATTCGAACCCACGAACTCCTGCGAGATTGGATCTTAAGTCCAACACCGTTGGCCTGGCTTGGTTACCCTCGCACGGGAAGCTTGTATCTCTATCTGAAAAAGGGTTGCGCCCACTCTGGGCAGATTCTACAGAAGAATTTTGAGACTCTCTTTTTTTCATGGGGTGCTCTCGGGGGGCTACGCCACCCCGCCGCACGGGCACCCCCCGGTTTCCGGTAATTCCTGTTCCCACGGGCACGGAATCATCGGGCCATCGCAATCTGGGGGTCGCCACAGCGGCAGGGGGCGAGCGAAGCGAGTCCCCCGGGAGCATCAATCAGTCAGGGATTGAGGCTGGATCAGGGATAGTTTGAGATGCCCGGTATTTAATCGACGGAGTCCATGGAACATTCGCCGGTTGGCATTTTCTGTGACCATATTTTCCTACACGAGTGCCATGTAGGTGACGAGGGTCAGGAGGTAGGCGGAGAGGAGGAGGGAGATCCCGAGAGGACCGATGAAGTTCACGGTGGTCGTGCTGATGGAGGCGATCTGGGAAATCCTCTGGGGGCCGAAGACCTGGACGTTTCTGCACCATGCCGTCGCGGCCCCCGTCTCGGCAGGCGCCAGGTCCGCGAGGGCGATTTCCACGGCCTCCCGGACGTAGGGCGCGATATCAGATGGCGGGACCCCCAGGCCGACGGGGTTCTTGCCCGTGATGGTATTCACGAGGTGGGTATCGGAGGTCATCACCTCGCAGTCGTCCACGAGGTCCCGGATCCCGCCGAGGAGCACCTCCCGTCCGCCCTTCACGATGTTGTTCCCGTCCAGGAGGACGTACGCGGTCTTCTGCCCCCCCGCCTCGATGACGAGGGCCTGC
>DATGDI010000119.1:0-1546 GCA_035310965.1 Methanomicrobiales archaeon | reverse complement strand
CCCCGCAAAGTAGGCTTCGAGGACCTTTCTGGCCACCGGCGCTGCCACCGAACCGCCGTGGCCCGCGTGCTCAACCACCACGGCGACGACGATCTCCGGGTTGTCCCGGGGCGCAAAGCAGACGAAGAGGGCATGGTCCCTGTACTCGTAGGGGTAAGACGAGCCGTCGTCCCCCTCGGCCATCCCGATCACCTGCGCCGTTCCCGTCTTGCCGCCCACGTCCCTGCCGGCCACACGGGCCTGGCCTCCCGTGCCCCCCGGCTCATTCACCACGCCCCACAGCGCTTTCTTCAGGAGCTGGATATTTTCCTGGCTCACGGGGAGCACGGCCTTTTTCTCGGGACGGAATTCTTCGATGATCTCCCCGTCATCGGTCTCTACACGTTTCACGATCCTCGGGGTGAAGTACTCCCCGTTGTTTGCAACGGCCGCATAGGCGTTGGCCAGCTGGATCGGGGTCGCCGTGTTGTAGCCCTGGCCGATGGCAATCGAGATCGTCTCGCCGGGCTGCCAGGGAACACCGAACCGGGCAAGTTTCCATTCCCTCGTCGGGATGAGCCCCCTTCGTTCGCCGACCAGGGCGACCCCTGTCCGGGTCCCCAGCCCGAAGGCCTGGGCATACTCGGCGAGCCGGTCCACACCGAGAAGCTTCCCCACGTTGTAGAAGTAGACGTCACAGGACTCGACGATGGCCCGGTGCAGGCTCACCCGGCCATGTCCCTGTTTGCGCCAGCAGCGGAAGGTGCGCGTCCCCATTTCGAAATGCCCCGGGCAGTTGAAGGCCGTCTCGGGCGTGATGATCCCTTCCTCCAGGGCCGCCGCTGCCACGATGAGCTTGTAGGTGGAACCGGGCGGATACTGGCCCGCAACGGCCCTGTTTTCCATGGGATGCAGGGGATTCGTGGAGAGTTTCTCCCACAGATCCGACGTGATCCCCCGGTTGAACTGGTTGGGGTCGAATCCCGGCCGGCTCACCAGCGCGAGGATGGACCCGTCCCGGGGATCGAGAGCCACGACGGCCCCCGCCTTTCCCTCCAAAGCCGTCCAGGCCGCCTTCTGGACCTGCGAATCCAGGGAGAGAACAACCCGGTAGCCCTGTGAGGGCTCGACCCGCCCCAGGGTCTTGACCTTCTTGCCGATGACGTTGACCTCGACCTGCTCCCCGCCCGCCTTGCCCCGGATGAATGGGTCGAGGGCCTTTTCCAGGCCGAACTTCCCGATCAGATCGCCGCTCTTGTAGCCGGCTGATTTGTCGCGCTCCAGATCGTCACGGCTCACTTCGCCTGTGTATCCGATGATGTGGGCCATCGACTCCCCGTAGTAATACTCCCTCACAGGCATGACGTCGATCCCGACGCCGGGCAGATCCAGCGAATGGGTCTCGACGAGGGCCAGTTTTTCCCTGCTCACGTTGCGGTCGACCCGCAGCGGGGTGAAGGGCCTGCGATTCTCGAGGATGGTTTCATAGTCCATGGGAAAGGTCAGGTTCACCTTTGCATAGAGGGTCTCCATCTTCCCCACAAGCCCCTGGAGGTCCTTCACATCT
>DATGDI010000118.1:0-1950 GCA_035310965.1 Methanomicrobiales archaeon | reverse complement strand
GTCCCCGGTCCTTGTCGATGTGCACGGCGCCCCGCTCGGCACGGACCTGGAGCGCCTTGAGGTAGCGGATCACCTGGGGGATGCGCTCCCGGTCGTAGATCTCGAGAAAAGACAGGGGCAGGAGGCGCTGAAGCTCGGTGCGCATCTCCTCGAGGAAATTGAGAACAGTGCGGTTCGAGAGGTTTGCCGCCTCGAGCCCCGCCAGGGCCTGGCGAGTCTCGTGGTAGGCGCGAAGAACGGACTCCACTTCCCCGAGAAGCTCCTGGGGTGCCTTGAGAAGCGTCGGCCCCATCAGGCGGGTATACGCTTCGAAGTCCTGCCGGGTCCGGATGTCCTTTTCCAGGAGGCGGCGGACAAGACCCTGGAAGAGGGCCTCCTCCAGCACCTTCGTCCCGCCGAAATAGGCGGACCAGACCTTCATCTCTCCCCGGAGGGCAAGGTAACGGCGGGCGAGTTCCAGATCTTTCCGGAAATGAAGGGTCAGGAGCGTCTTTACGCCGGCCCGGTGGGCTGTTTCGGCCTCCCTGCGGTTTGTCATGAGCCGAAGGTCGACGGCCTCGCCGGCGGGGACAAGGGCCGGGTAGGCGACCCCCTCGAGGACGTTTTGCGCATCCAGCCGGATTTCCTCGGGGATCTCCTCGGGCAGATCGGGAAACTCCCAGCGGGCGATCCCTGTCCGTTCCCAGGCCGCCCTGGCCCGGCTGAAGGCCCGGGATTCCTCCTCTTCGAGACGGTCTTTTCTCAGGGATTCGAGGTCGCGCGTCGAGCGGAGTTCTTTGCCCTTCGGGTCCACGACGGCGTAGCGGAGCTTCAGGTGATCGGGCAGCCCCCCCAGGTCCCAGGCCGCAAGGGGGACGTCCAGCCAGAACTTGCGCTTCAGGCACTCCGAGAGGGCCGCGGGCAGAGACCCTTCGCCGCGCTTCATCTCCCGCAGGATCGTTTCCACCGACTGCGGGATGGGAATGAGGTGCCTGCGGATGTCCCGGGGCAGGGCCTTGACGAGTGCCGTGACCCGTTCCTGCAAAAGACCCGGGACGGCCCACTCGACGGCCTCGGGCCGCAGGCGCGTGAGCGCGCTCGCCGGGAGCTTCAGGGTAACCCCGTCGTCGGTTTCTCCCGGCCTGAACCGGTAAGAAAGCGGAAGGGCCAGCCTGCCCGCTGAAACGGTGTCCGGGTAAAGGGAAAGCTCCGCCGGGTCCGGAGCCTGACGGAGAACGTCCTCCTCGGTCATCCTCAGAAACGAATCGCTCCCCCGGTCTCTGACCATTCTCTGGAGAGTCCGGACGTCATAGATGTCCTGGAGCCGCTCCTCGTAGAAGGCGGCCAGGACGTCGTCCGTGGTTAAAAATGTCCTTCTGCGGAGCCGGTTTTCCATGTCCCGGACCCGCTCGATGAGGTCGCGGTTGTGGGCAAGAAAGGGCAGGGGCCTCTCCATCTCTGCCGGCACGAGGGCCTCGCGGATGAAGATCCGGGTGGCCTCCTGCGGATCGATGCGGCCGTAGGAGATGCGCCTTACCTCGACGATCGTCAGTCCGTAGAGGCTCACCCGTTCGAGGGCCGTCACCTCGCCGCGCTTGCGGTCCCAGCGGGCATTCAGGGTTGTCGAGCGGCAGAGGCTTCCGCCCAGGGCCTCGAGCCACTCCCTGTCGATGTTGGCGGCCGTGCGGGCAAAAAGCTGTGTCGTTTCCACGATCTCCGCTGCCACGATCCAGTCTCCGCCGCGGTTGTAGAGACCCGAGCCGGGGAAGACCACGACCTGGCGCCCGCCTGCGGCGCCGTAGGTGTTTTTCTCCTTTTTCACGGCGATGTTCGATAGGTAGCCGCTCAGCACCGAGCGGTGTATCCGGCCATACCAGGCCTGGGCGTCGTCGGGTTGCTTCTTTGCGGGGTGCTTCTTCCCGGGCTGGGGGGCCTCCTCCTCGACAATCTCCCGTATCTGGTCGTGGACGT
>DATGDI010000117.1:0-3996 GCA_035310965.1 Methanomicrobiales archaeon | reverse complement strand
GAACTTCGCCGCGTTCGCATCGGCGATGGCCTGGATCCGGGCGATCTCGGTCTCGTTCCGCTGGGGCTTGAAGAGGTGGGCGAACCGCTTCTGGACCTTCAGGTACTCCTCGACGGGCTTTCGCATCACCTTCTTTACTTTGGTGACCGTTCCGTCTGTCTGCTCGAAGAGGACGAAGAGTCCCGTCTCCACCGCGAGCTTTCCGATGACCATGGTCCGGTCGCCCTCATAGCCCCACCCGGTGGGGCATGGGGCCAGGATCTGGACGTAGCAGGGCCCCTTGGTCTCGATGGCCCGCTCCACCTTCTGCATCAGGTCGGTAGGATAGGCGATGGAGGTGGTGGCGACGTACGGGGCGCCGTGGGCGGCGAGGATGGCCGGCATGTCCTTCTTGGGCCGCCGGTTCCCCGTGGAGCACTTCCCGGCAGGGGAGGTCGTGGTGCTCGCGTCGAGGGGAGTCGCGCCCGAGCGCTGGATGCCGGTGTTCATGTAGGCCTCGTTGTCGTAGCAGATGTAGGTGAAGTCATGGCCACGCTCGAAGGCCCCGCTGATGCAGAGCATCCCGATGTCGAAGGTCGCCCCGTCGCCCCCGATGATCACCACCTTCTCGCTTCTGCCCTGCTTCCTGAGCGCCGCCTCGACCCCGGAGCCCACCGCCGCCGCGTTCTCGAAGAGGGAGTGGACCCAGGGGACCTTCCAGGAGGTCTCCGGGTAGGGGCTCGAGAAGACCTCCAGGCACCCGGTCGCCGTCACGACGATGGTGTTCTTCCCCGCCGCCTTCAGGATGAGCCGGGCGGCAAGGGCCGGGCCGCATCCGCCGCAGGCCCGGTGGCCGCAGTCGAAGAGCTCCAGGCTCTTGTCGATGACCACCTATGCCACCCCCTCGCGAAGGCCGTAGAAGAGATCGCCCTCGCCCTTCTCGGCGAGGTCCGCGATCCGGGCGATGTCCCGCTTCCGGAGGTCCCTGCCCCCGAGCCCGACGATGTAGTCATGGACCGGAATCCCGGACCCATAGAGGGCATCCTTCACCTCGAGTCCCACCGCGCCCTTGGACCCGAGGGAGATGTTCTTGTCGAGGACCGCGACCGCCTTTGCCCCCGAGAGGGCCCGAAGGACCTCCTCGCCGGGGAATGGCCGGTAGGTGCGGATCTTGAGGAGCCCGACCTTCTTCCCCGATTCACGCATCTCGTCGATGGCATCCTTGACCGTGCCGCACAGGGAGCCCATGGCGACGAGTACGGTCTCGGCATCCTCCATCCGGTAGCCCTCGACAAAGGCGCTGTAGTCCCGGCCGATCTTCGCCGAGAGCTCCTTTCCCGCCTCCCGGATCTTCTCCTTCGCCCTCTGCATGGCCTGGTCCACGGCGTACCGGAACTCCATGTAGTACTCGGGAAAGGCAAACATCCCGAAGGTGATGGGGTCCTGCGCGTCCAGCCGCTGGATGGGGGTGAACCGGGGCAGGTACGCATCCACCTGCTCCTGGGTGGGCATGTCCACGGGCTCGTAGGTGTGGGAGAGAATGAACCCGTCGAAGCAGACCATGGCAGGGAGGAGAACCCCGTGGTCCTCGGCGACCTTGTAGGCCAGGTAGTGAAGGTCGGCCGCCTCCTGGTTGTCCTCGGCGTAAAACTGGAGCCAGCCGGAGTCCCGGAGGGAGATGGAGTCCTGCTGATCGTTCCAGATGGAGAGAGGGGCCGACACGGCGCGGTTCGCGATGGTCATCACCATGGGGAGGCGCATCCCGGCGAAGTTGAAGCAGGGCTCGAACATGAGGAAAAGCCCCTGGGAGGTGGTGGCCGAGTAGGCCCGGGAGCCCGCCGCCACGGCGCCGAGGCAGGCCGAGATGGCCGAGAACTCCGACTCCACGGTGATGTACTCGGCGTCAAGGGTGCAGTTCGCCACCATCTCGGCGAGGGCCTCGACGATGTGGGTCTGGGGGGTGATGGGGTAGGCCGAGACCACGTCGGGCCGGCACATGCGGACCGCCTCCGCGACCGCGATGGAGCCCTCGATGAAGCGCATCATGTCACTTCTCCTCCTTCACCATCTCGATGTCCTCTGCCGGGCACTCCTCGGCGCAGAGGCCGCAGCCCTTGCAGTAGTCGTAGTCCGGGAGGAAGGCCTCGTCCTCCTGCTCGAGGATGCACCCCTCGGGGCAGACCATGGAGCAGATCCCGCACTTCGTGCACTTGTTGTGGTGAAAGACCGGCTTGAAAACGCGCCAGGCCCCGGTCTTGTTCCCCCGGGCCTTTCCCGGTCTCGCGGTGCAACCGACAGAGAGGGCCATTCAGGCCGCCCCCTTCACGAGGCTGTACGCCCGCCGCGCCGCCTCGATGTTCTTTACGGCGATCTCCTCCTTGAACCGGTTCCGGATGGCGTGCTCGATGGCCTCCATCGTGATCTCCCCGCTCGCCGCGGCAAAGGCCCCCATGAGGCTCGTGTTCGTGATGGGGATCCCGAGAACCTCCAGGGCAATCCCCGTGGCATCCACGGTGATGACCCGGACGCCCTCGGGGGAAGACCAGCCACCCGCCTTCGAGGTGTTTACGATGGCGATCCCGCCCTTCTTCATCCCGGCAAAGACATTCACGTCCCTGATAAGGGTGCTGTCCTGGACGATGATGTAGTCCGGCTCGTAGATCTGGCTCCTGAGCCGGATCTTTTTATCCGCGAACCGGACAAAGGCCTGGACCGGCGCCCCCCTCCGCTCGACCCCGAACATGGGGAAGGCCTGGGCAAAGACCCCGCCCTCGAAGGCCGCCGTGGCGATGAGCTCCGCCGCCGTGACCGAGCCCTGGCCGCCCCTCCCGTGGATGCGCAACTCCTTCACGAAAATCCCGGTACATTTTACATGATTAATCGTGGATAAATGTATCTCTTTTGAGCTCCGATTGAATCAGAACGGGCGTAAAATCGTCCGTATCACATGGGAAGGGCGCGGATATGCATGGTATTTTCAGCGGCGAGAAGGCGCCCCAAGGGTTAAATAAAAAGAGGGGAGATGGAGATTCCTCGGATCACCTATCAGGGAAACCGAGGTGAATGGGATGGAATGGGCCACCAGGCTGCAGGACGTCATAGAGAGGGCACCCGGTGTGAAGAGCTTCCGGTTCCCCCGGCCTGACGAGTTTCAATACGACCCGGGCCAGTGGATGTTCATCACCATCGGGAAAGGCGGGGAGATGACCAAGCATTTCACCATATCCAGCAGCCCGACCGAGGGTGAATTCATCGAATTCACGAAAAAGATCACCGACCATGAATTCTCCCTGGCCCTCGACAGGATGCGGGCAGGGGACCCCGTGACCATTGACGGACCGTACGGTGAATTCACCTTCAAGGGCGAATACCCCGGGATAGGCATGCTCACCGGGGGTATCGGCATCACACCCTTCAGGAGCATGATCAGGTACTGCACCGACAAACAGATCCCATCCAGGATTACCCTCCTCTACGGGAACCATAACGAGGAGAGCATCGTATTCCGCCGGGAACTGGAGGAGATGGGGTCCCGGAACCCCAACCTGGCCATCCGTCACTGCCTCTCCCATCCCGGCGAGGACTGGGCGGGGAGGCGGGGCCATGTGGACAGGGCCGTCATCGAGGAGGAAATACCTGATTACCTCGAACGGGTGTTCTACGTCTGCGGACCGCCTGCCCTCGTCACCGGCCTCGTGGGCGCGCTCGGCACCCTCCAGGTGCCCCCGTCACAGGTAAAGGTCGAAGACTTCCCGGGATATTGAGTCCGACGGGCGGCGAACAGGTCCGACCCGTTCTGTCCCCTGCGGGTACGCCCTTCCATCGAAACCCTCTTCTCCCACGATTCTACAGTCACCTCATGCGACCGGCGCCATGATCTCGGTAAGGATCTGGTCGGGTTGTACTTCTCGCGGATCGTTCAGGTACGTTTCCCGGATGGGACCGGTGATGCTGAGCCCCTGCTCTCCTATCCAGGCAAAGAGGCGTCGGTAGGTGGTCTCACAGGCCTCGTAGGGC
>DATGDI010000116.1:0-2186 GCA_035310965.1 Methanomicrobiales archaeon | reverse complement strand
CCCCCTCGAGGCCGCCCTCCGGGTCGCCACCTCGAATTTCCTCGTCCTGGAATTCATCGCCCTTTCGGCCCTCTTTGCCACCACCTCGGTCATCATGTCATCCATCATGGGGGGCTCCCGGGCCCTCTTTGCCATGGCACGGCAGCGGGTGATCCCCGGGGTCTTTTCCCGCATCTCCGGGCAGGGTATCCCCTTCCTCACCGTGCTTGTCACCGGGATCACCATCGGGGCCATCGTATTTCTCACGAACGCGAACCTCGACTGGCTCGCCTCCATCTTCAACTTCGGGACCCTCGTCACCTTCTTCTTCATCAACGCGAGCCTCCTCCGGCTCCGGAGGACCATGCCCGACGTGAAAAGGGGATTCCGGGTGCCGCTGTACCCCTTCACCCCCGCCCTCGGGATGGCGAGCTGCCTCCTTCTCTCGTATTACCTGAGCCGGAATGCCCTCCTGGTCGGGTTCGGGTGGATCGCCATCGGGCTCGTCGCCTATGTGCTCAACAGGAGACGCCGCGGGAATCTACCGGAGGGTACCACGACGTTTCCCCGGGAGACGTGAAGGAGGGCGGGGGGCACAATGCATATAACCGCCCCCCGCGTACTCCCTCCCATGGCCGATGCGGCGGCAAAGAGGAGCATCGACGAGGTAAAGGCAGATCTCGCGGGATTCCTCGCGGACCTCGATGTCGAGAAGGTCGAGAGGTACGACGAGGAGGGCTCGTGGGGTTTCACGATGACCTTCGGGAACTACCCCATCCTCATCGATAACGAGAAAGGGGACCCGTATTGCGTCGTGATCTTCCAGGTCACCCTTCCCGAGGGGGAGCCGGTCGAGAAGCTGAATGCCCTGTATGCGAAGGACGACTACAAGTCCCTCGCCGCGATCTTCGCCGCCTTCTCGTCACCGCTCACCGGTTTCTCCCGGATCTTCGAGGGGGAGAAGGTCGCGGGTTTCACGGTGTCGAAGTACATCTACCCCTTCCACCCCGGCTTTTCGATCCGGGAGCTGGACGGGGCGCTCCAGGCGGTGGTGAGTGCCGGGGCGATGGGGGTCATGTTCCTCAAGTCTCTCATCGGCGAGTGGGAGGAGGAGGAGCGGGCCGAGAAGGAACTCGGGAAGTCCGAGCCGGGGCCGATGTACGAGTGAGGGACGCGAAAAATAGGAGGATTATTTCTTCATCACGGGCTGCCAGAACCCGACGACGTTTCCCTCGGTGTCCTGGATGACCGCCGTGGGGCCCACGCCCTCGACCTCCATCTCGTGGAGGATCTTCCCGCCGAGCTTCTCCACCTTCGCCTTCACCTTTTTGTAGTCCTCCACCACGACATAGGCGGTGAAGGGGGTCATGGGCATCTGCCTCCTGTACATCCCGCCCATGGCGAGGGTCCCCTCCACGGGGTCCCCGCATTTCACGTCCTGGTACTCCATCCCGGGGGGCATGGAGCCGGGCATCGCCGTCGGCCCGATGGTCCACCCGAAGAGGGAGGTGTAGAACTTCTTCGCGCGCGAAACATTGTCTGCCGGTATCTCGAAGTAGCCGATGTTGGGCATGAAACAGGCGGACGCCGGCCGCCTATATAACCTTCGCCCTGAAACCCGGAATTTGAGAGATGCCCCTCGGCAGGGGCATGCGAGAATCGGCGGTTTGAGCGATGCTCCGGCTCCCTGCGGCAAGGGAGGCGGGGCATGCGAAAACCCACGGTTTGAGCGATGCTCAGCGGGTCGTCAGCGCTTCTTCCGGGGCCTCTCCCTCCCGGCCTCCCAGTCGATGGCTTTGAGGATCAGCCCCTCGAGCCCCGCGGTGTTGGTGAAATCGAGCTTCTCGATGTCCCCGAGGGCTCCGCCGGGCCAGTGGATCTTGAGCACCCACCCCGTCGCCTCGGGCGCCGAGATGTAGGCGGTCCCGCTGATGGACCTCCCCTCCCCGCAGGTGAACCGGATGTCCCACATCCCCCGCCGGTCAGCCGCAAAGACCGAACACCCCGGGTGAGCCTCCTCGTACTTTTTCACCCGGGTCCGGACAAGGACCCCGACCGATGACTCGTCCGTGAGATCGTACTCCGCCATGGTCTCCTCACCGGCTGTGAGTGCCTCCTCCGTGGTTATATTATTTCCCCCTCTCCCGGTTCCTGGCCCCGTCAGTCCAGGCCCGCGAGACCTCCCAGGTACTTCCAGAGCCGGTCCT
>DATGDI010000115.1:0-17888 GCA_035310965.1 Methanomicrobiales archaeon | reverse complement strand
GCCTCGAAGATCCGCCGGATGCCTGAGAGATCGATGCCCTGTACCTTCTCGGAAAACCTCATCCCTTCCATCCCCTCTCTCCCTTCACTCGATGTTCACGTGCCTTCCCTTGAGCGTCTCGACGTTGATCTCCTTGATCTCCATGAGCCGCGAGATGACCGCGTCGGCGAACATGACCGAGGCGGTCTCGAAGAGGGTGCCCAGGGGGGCAAAGGACTTGTGCTTGCCCATCATCTGCCGGATCTCGAACTCCGCGTGCTCGTCCCCCTCCGTGTCCCGCTGGCTCTCGATGACCACGCAGCAGTCGGCGATCCGGCCGATCCGGGAATCCCTCTTGCTCGTGATCAGACAGAGCCTCGCCCCGATGGCCTTTGCGGACTCCGCGATATCGGCGACGGTCCTCGTTTCCCCTGAACCGGAGAAGACGATCACGAGGTCCTCCGGGTTCACGGCCGGGGTCACCGTCTCCCCGACCACGTACGAGGTGAGGCCGAGGTGCATGAGGCGCATGGCAAAGGCCCTGGCGACGAGCCCGGACCTCCCCGCCCCCATGACATAGACCCTTTTTGCCGCGAGGATCTCCCGGATCATGCCCTCCACCTCCTCGCCGGAGATGCCGTTTGCGATGCTCCTCACCTTCGAGGCCATGAGCCGCATCATGTCCTGGACCGGGTGTTCCTCCATGCTCCTTCTTTCTAGCGTACTCCTTCGGACTACTTAATAGTGTATTCATGATGCGGGGGAATACCCCGTCGCAGGGCGTACAGCGGCAACCGGTCCCCCGGGTGCCTCAGCCGTCGCGGGAAGATTCCCCGGCCCGGACCCGGCGGTCCTCCCGGATCACGACGTAGAGGATCTCGAGGGAGATGACCGCCATCCCCGCGATGAGCAGGTTCTCTATCCCCGTGATGGCCCCTCCGAAGATGAGGCCGAGGCCCAGCAGGTAGATAAGGCAGGCGAAGGCGTGGCGAAGGCCCGCCATGGTCCGGTCAAAGAACCGCATGGCCGCCAAGGAGACAGCCCGGGAGGAGAAGACCACGATGACGAAGAGGACGAGGACCCCCGCCTCCTGGTGGAGGGTGGGGGCGAGGGGGACCGCCGTGATGGGCGGCGCCGTGAGGTACACGAGGATCATGACCACCGTGAAGAGGCCATGGACCACCCGGAAGAGGGTGGTCGAGCCCGCCGGGCTCCCGTATCCCTCGAGGACCCGGACGAAGGGGTCTTCCCTCGGGAGCGCGAAGTCGGACTCCTGCCGGAGGATGGCGATGGAGAGAACGAGGAAGAGGGCGAAGACGGTGAGGGAATTCACGTCGAGGAGGGTGAGGGCCTCCTGTCCCCGGGCGAGGAGGGGCACCGACTGGTCCGGGAGGTACCGGGTGAGGAGGAGGATGGCCCCGAAGATCCCCTGGAGGGCGATGACATGGGACACCCTCTTCATGTATTCGCCAAACCTCGAGGGATCGGGGGAAGATGCCACGGGTTACCCACACCACCGGGAGTTTCTCCCGCAGGGTTGTTTGGCCGGCCAGCTATATTATTATTTCAATCATTTGAATTTTATTGGCCTTATAATTTTAATGAAATAACCTGTTACCGGGTTCCCTTCAGAAAGAAAATTATATAAATCGGGAATGTTGAATAACCTCCCTTCGTGAACTATCCCCCTCTCCTTCGGGGAAAATAAACGGGAGCTGGTTGACGAATTGCCAGCCGGATCGGACCTGGGTTGATCGCGCTGCCGGAGGATCCGGGATCCGGGAGAGGTCGCTACTGTTCTGCCGGGGGGACGGGGAGGTTCCCAGTCCCGAGGGATCCCCCGTGCAGCCCCCGGTCAGGTGTTCCCGGGTGGGCCTGGAAGATGCCATCCAGCCGGGCGCGGGTCTCCTCCAGCTCGCATTCCCTCTCCCTGAGGTTCTCCTCGGCGGAAACCTGATCCGTGATATCCTCGAGGGTCTCGAGGGCACCGAGGATGGCGCCCGTCCGGTCCCGGATGGCGACGGAGGTGAAGAGGAGCCACCTCCCGTGGTCGCCCATGTTCGGGAAAAAGTCCTTCACCTCGCAGGCCCCCTCGACGTGCCGGGACGGGCCGGCCTTGTCCCCGTACCAGAGTGAGATCTCCCCGGGGGTCCCGTCCACGAGAAGATCGCACAGGCAGGGCCTCTCGAAGGGATAGAAGGCCTTCCACTGCCCCCTCGTTCCGAGCACCTCGGACGCGGGAACGCCGGTATTCTGCTCCAGCGCCCGGTTCCAGTATATCACCCGGTGATCCCTCCCGATGACGAACTGGGGAATGGGCGAGCCCTGGATGATGGCATGGAGCCGTTCCTCGTGCGCCCTGAGTGCCTCCTCGGCTCTCCGTTTCCGGGCGGCCTGCCGGATCATGTTCGCGAGCTCCGCGAACTGGGACCGGGGATCACCCCCCTTCTGAAGGTAGAAGTCTGCGCCGGAGTTCAGGGCCTCGATGGCGACGTCCTCCCTCCCCTTCCCGGTGAAGATGATGAAGGGGATGGAGCACCCCCCGGCCCGGAGGCCCTTCAGGAACTCGATGCCGTCCATGCCCTGCATCAGGTAGTCCGAGACGATGACATCGTAGGGGCGCAGCCTGAGCTTCTCCAGGGCAACCCGGGCCGAGGATGCGGTATCGATGGCGAGATCCCCGTGAGCCTTTCCCAGGAAGAGCGTGGTGAGCTCGAGGAGCGCCGGCTCGTCATCGACATAGAGGACGGCGATCTCCGGATCCGGAGCCGCCCGCCCCCCGTTCTCTCCGTCAGGTCTCATCGTACCATTCAATCCAGCTTAACTTTTCCCCGAAATGGGGGATCTGGTTAAGGGAGTATTTTATGCGAAGATATATATATTTGTTGATGAAATTGACTTATTTCATAATTGCCTGTTGATATTACCTCCCGCCTGGCCGGTTTTTCCGAATCCGGATCCGGGGGCAGGTCCCGAGCCGCGGACCGGCGATTCGATCCCGATGCCAGGGCCTGTCAAAGGTATGCTCAAATAGGGAACCGCCCCATATTTCCTGTCAGGACGAAGGGAGGGGTGGAGCGATGAAGCCCTATTTTGCCGCCGATGGTTTCGAGCTTTACCATGCCGATTCCCTCGGGTTCCTGGAGGGCCTCCCTGAGGACTCGGTGGACCTGATCTTTGCAGACCCTCCCTACCGGCTCTCCAACGACGGCTTCACCTGCCATGCCGGGAGGAGGGCCCCGGTGAACAAGGGAAGCTGGGACGAGAGCCGGGGGACCGAGGAGGACTTCCGCGGCCACCTCGCCTGGATCCGGGCCTGCCAGCGGGTCCTTGCCCCGGCGGGGAGCATCTGGATTTCGGGGACCTACCACTCCATCTACGCCTGCGGCTACGCCCTCCAGATCGCGGGCTACCACCTCCTGAACGACATCTGCTGGTTCAAGCCGAACGCCCCCCCCAACCTCTCGGGAAGGTACTTCACGGCGAGCCACGAGACCCTCCTCTGGGCGGCGAAGGGTCCGGAGTGCCGGCACACCTTCAACTACGACCTCGTGAAGAACGGCTCCTGGCCCGGGGACGCCCTGAAACGGCCCCACCGGCAGATGCGGTCGGTCTGGTCCATCCCGGCCCCGAGACCGGGGGAGAAACGGTTCGGCAGGCACCCGACCCAGAAGCCCCTCGAGCTCCTCCTCCGGATCATCCTCGCGAGCTCGAAAAAGGGAGATCTCGTTCTCGATCCCTTCACCGGGAGCTCCACCACCGGCCTTGCCTGCACCCGAACCGGGAGGAGATTCATCGGCGTGGACCGTGAGGAAAAGTTCCTCGAGCTCTCGGTGAAGAGGTACCTCGCCTCCAGGGAGGAGGGAACATGATCGAGGGGCAGAATCTCCCCGACAAGGCGAGGCGGGCCGTCCTCGCATCCCAGAGAGGCGAGACCACCGAGCACGGGATCTACCGGGCCCTTGCCCTGAAGGCCTCGGAGGCGGGTAACCGGAAGGTCCTCGAGGAGATCGCCGCGGTGGAGCAGGGTCATTACGGGTTCTTCCGGTCCTTCACCGGCACCGACATCGCCCCCGACAGGATCAGGATCGCCTTCTACCTCCTCATTTACCACATCTTCGGGATCACCTTCTCCCTGAAACTGATGGAGCGTGGGGAGAAAAGGGCCCAGAAGCTGTACCGGGACCTCCTCCCGGTTGTTCCCGGCCTCGATGCGGTGCTCCTCGACGAAGAGGGGCACGAGAAGGCCCTCATCGGGCTCATCGACGAGCGGCGGCTCCAGTACACCGGGGCCATCGTCCTCGGCCTGAACGACGCCCTCGTGGAGCTCACCGGGACCCTGGCCGGGTTCACCCTCGCTCTCCAGGACACCCGGGTCATCGCCATGGCCGGTCTCATCACCGGGATCGCCGCGGCCCTCTCCATGGGCTCGGCGGAGTACCTCTCCACGAAGTCCGAGGGCGGGGAGAGGAACCCCCTCCGGGCTGCCATGTACACCGGCATCGCGTACATCATCACCGTCCTCTTCCTTGTCGCGCCGTACCTCATCCTCGCGAGCTATTACCTCGCCCTCGCGGTGACCATCCTCAATGCCATCGTCGTCATCCTCGTCTTCACCTTTTACATCTCGGTGACCCGGGACGTGGACTTCCGGGGAAGGTTCGTCGAGATGGCCGGCCTCTCCCTCGGGGTCGCGGCCCTCTCCTTCCTCATGGGGCTCCTTGTCCGGGTCCTCCTCGGGGTGAACGCGTAGGCGGGCGGTGAGGGGGGGAGGAGGTCACGCAGGGATGACTGACAGGTTTACTGATGCGATGATCCATCCCTTCTTTTCCCCGAACCTGACCAGTTCCACCGTGAATTCGCCAGGCTCAAGGGGATCCTGCCTCGTGTTGAAGGTTCCGGAAGTCTCGGGTCCGGTTCCCGTTTTCACCCTTGCCATCTGCTGCATCCGCAGAGGCGGCCACACGAAGATCCTTCCGCCGGAATCTTTTACCTGGAACCCGTAAGCCGTCCCTGCGGGGAGCCCTGTTTCGCTCAAGTAGATGTTCTCACCCGGATGGAACACCGTTTTCCCCGGATCGGAACCGGGGGGGAATTCCTCCGTGAGGAGAATCCGCACGCCCGGATCATAGGCGGGGGTCGCATCGATGGTATAATCCGGCAGCTCTCCCGCGGGGGCGAGGAAGGAACGGCTGAACTCGCACCCGCCGCTGTCCAGGATGGTCAGGGAAAAGATCGGTTCATCGGAGAGAATCCTGATAACGGCCGTTTCTCCCGGCCTCACCAGGATGCTCTCCTCTGTTCTCACTCCGCCGTTCACCTCGATACCCGGGTGGTACGGGGGTGCAAGGATCACGGTTCTCGATAAGAGGTTGAGACTCCCCAGTAATCCCGGGAAGGGTTTCTGGCCGGTGATTCTCAGGATCGACGCCTCCCGGTCCAGCCGGTTCCGGGCTGTGATCCGGTACGTCCATCGGCCGGCTTCGGGGTCAGCGATGAGTGTTATGGAATCGCCTTCCATGCTGAAGGCGTCCAGGGAAGGGGGACATCCACCGGAGCTCCAGCTCCCCTCGGGTCCCGTGGCCAGGCCCAGAGGGAGGAAGAGGGGGATAACGGCGAGGAGGGCAAAGATGGGGAGTATCACGCGGGGGAAGCTCGCCCTTTCCGGGCCGGGGAAGGACGGCCCGAGGCGGACCAGGAGGTCGCCCGCGAGAAGGTAGAGGGCAGAGGAGAGGATCAGGATCTTTTCGATGAAGGCGAGGGATAGGAGCACCGCGAAGGGCAGGCCGGACAGGCTGAAATTCAACAGGAATACCCGCATGAACCAGGGTGGAGGGGCGAAGAGGGGGATGTTCGTCGTGTAGAAGATGATACCGGCAAGAACGAGGAAGAGGTCGGCGAAGAGGTGGTATCCCCGGTTCCTTCGCAGATACCACCCTGTGGCGAGGGCGACCGGCACGAAGAGGAAACCGACCACGAGGCAGGAAAAGGAGAGGAGGAGGATGAGGATGCCAAGCTTCCTCCTGAGGTGTATCTCATGGGGAGCCGGAAGGAGATTCCCGCCGGCCTGTTTCCCCGTCTCCGATCCCACACATGAATCTGTCCTCTCATGGATATTTGATTCTACCTCCCTCCCGGCTGGCTGGAGGAACCTCCCGGCAGGGCATAACCTATAAATGAGGCAGGGGTATATCTCCCCTCCCGGAAAAGGGAAACCGGGGGGCATTCATGATCTTCGAAAAAGTGGTCTCCGTCGGGCTCGCCCACAACTCCTACCTGGTGGGCTCCGGGGGCGAGGCGGCGGTCATCGATCCGCGCCGGGACATCGATGTCTACCTGGATATCGCGAGAGAGGAGGATCTCCGCATCACCCACGTCTTCGAGACGCACCGGAACGAGGACTACGTGATCGGTTCTCTCGAGCTCGCGCGGGCCACGGGCTGCGAGATCCATCACGGGGGAAGACTGGACTTCGGGTACGGGTCACCCGTCCGCGAGGGAGACAGCTTCCGCGTCGGGACCCTGGAGCTCCGGATCCTGGAGACTCCGGGCCACACGGAGGAGAGCATATCCCTCGTCCTCCTGGACACCGAGGTCTCGGGTACCCCCCTCATGGTCTTCACCGGCGATGCCCTGTTTGCGGGGGAGGTCGGGCGCACGGACTTCTACCCGGACCGGATGGAGCAGGTGGCCGGAGAGCTCCACGACAGCCTCCACCGGAAGATACTCCCCCTCGGGGACGGGGTCATCATCTGCCCCGCCCACGGTGGCGGGTCAGTCTGCGGGGCCGATATCAGCGACCTCCCCTGGACGACCATCGGCTATGAGAGGGAGACGAGCCCCATCCTCCGGCTGGAGAGGGGGGCCTTCATCAGGAAGAAGGTGGCCGAGCGGCACCATTACCCGGCCTACTTCTCCATGATGGAGAAACTCAACCACGAGGGCTCCCCTCCCCTTGCGTGGCCGCTATTCCTCCTTAACCTGACCGTCCCCTCGGTGGCGGAACTCCGGAAGAAGGGAGCCCAGGTCGTGGACATCCGGTCCCCCGCATCCTTCGCCGGCGGACACCTGCCCGGGAGCCTCCATGTCTGGCGGGAGGGACTGTCGGCCTTCATCGGGTACTACCTGAATTACGACGACCCCATCGTCGTCGTGGATGATTTTAACGAGGACCTCGTGGAGGTCCGCCGGGAGTTCGCCCGACTCGGGTACGACAACCTGGCAGGTTGCCTCGAGGGGGGCTTCATGGCATGGGCGAAGGCCGCGGAACCGGTGGGGAGGGTGACATCCTGGACCGTCCATGACCTGAAGGCACACCTCGGCGATCCCTCCCTGTTCCTCCTCGATCTCAGGGACGAGCCGAACTACCGGAAACACGGCCACCTGCCCGGCGCCCACCAGGTGTACGCCGGCGAGTTTCCCTCCTTCATCTGCAAGGTCCCCGAGGACATGGATATCGTCTGTTTCTGCGACGCAGGCTACAAGTCCTCCATCGCGGCTTCCCTGCTCCTCCGGGCAGGTTTCACCCGGGTCACGGTCGTCCTCGGCTCCATGGCCGCGTGGGAAAAGGCGGGGTACCCGGTGGAGAAGGAGTCCGGAGAGAGAAAGGATGCCGAACGCGGGGGGACGCAGGGACTGGAGATCGGGCCGTCGTAACTGAACCCCCACGATACGGAATCGGAGCCCGGGGCAGGTGTGAGGCGATGATTCCCTGCTGGCTCCAGGGGGACGCTCCTCGGGGGAGGGAGGGTTCATCAGAACCCGACCTGGAGCGACGAAGTCGCAGGTTCAGGCGTGCGTCCTCACCCCCGCCGCTTCGGCGTCCCGCGTAAGGATAGGCCTGTCCCGGGCAACGAGACCCCATGGAATAATTCTCGGTAATTTTAAATACTGTGGCTATGCTATATCTTAGCCAATGCGTGGTGGATGCCTTTTCGCCCGGGATTGCCTTTATCTCCCCGAGTGAAGCCTCCGTCCTGCAGAAAGCGAACAGTTCTCTGAATTCCGTCCGGAAAGCGGCTGCTGTCTTTAGCTATTATCGCTTTTACGGGTATTTCGGGTAGTTTTCCCGCCGCTGGAACGGTTCCGGACCTCTCAACCTCCGATGGGCCGCCTTCCGGCGGGGGAGGTTGTACATGAGAGGAAAAGAAATCCGTCTGGAACGAATCATGAACCGGAACACGGGGAGGACCATCATCGTCCCCATGGACCACGGGGTGACGAACGGCCCCATGAAGGGGCTCATCGACATGGGAAGGACCGTGGAGCTCGTGGCCGACGGGGGCGCGAACGCGGTGCTTGGCCACCTGGGCCTCGCCCTCCACGGCCACCGCAGGCACGGGCGGGACGTGGGGCTCATCCTCCACCTCTCGGGCTCGACGTCCCTTTCTCCCGATCCGAACGAGAAGGTGCTCGTGAACACCGTGCAGAACGCGATGAAGATGGGGGCCGACGGGGTTTCCATCCACGTGAACGTCGGGGCCGAGTCCGAGGCCCGGATGCTCCGGGACCTGGGAAAGATCGCCGTCGAGTGCATGGATTGGGGGATGCCCCTCCTCGCCATGATGTACCCGAGGGGGGCGAAGATCAAGGATGAGCACGGGGTGGAGCCGGTCGCCCTCGCCGCCCGGGTGGCGGCGGAGCTCGGGGCCGATCTCGTGAAGACCGTGTACACGGGGGATCCCGACAGCTTCCGGGAGGTGACCCGGGGCTGCCCGGTCCCGGTGGTGGTGGCCGGCGGCTCGAAGACCGACGAGCGGGCCACTCTCGAGCTCATCGCGGGGGCGATGGAGGGCGGCGCGGCCGGTATCTCCATCGGCCGGAACGCCTTCCAGCACCCGGCCCCCGACCGGTTCGTCCGGGCGGCCGCGGCCATCGTGCATGAGAGTCGAAGCGTTGAAGAGGCACTGAAGATCATCAAGGGATAACGAGGAAGGAGGAAGGAAACATGATCGGAAAGGAAATTCGTATTGAGCGGATCATCAACCGGAACACGGGGAGGAGCGTCATCATTCCGATGGACCACGGGTTCTCCCTGGGGCAGATCGAGGGACTCACGAACATGACGAACGTCATCACCGACGTCGCGAAGGGCGGGGCGAACGCCATCATCCTGCACAAGGGGATGGTGAAGGCCGGCCACCGGAAGCACGGGAAGGACATCGGCCTCATCGTCCATCTCTCCGGCTCGACCTCCATGAACCCGGACCCGAACGACAAGGTCATCGTCTGCACGGTGGAGGAGGCCATCGCCCTCGGGGCCGATGCCGTCTCCATCCACGTGAACCTCGGCGCGCCGAACGAGTCCCGGATGATCGAGTCCGCGGGCGAGATCTCGAGGGCCTGCACCCGGTGGGGAATCCCCCTGCTCATCATGATCTACCCGAGGGGGAAGAACGTCGACAGCACCTCGCCCGCGGCCATCGGCCACTGCGTGAGGGTCGCGGAGGAGCTCGGGGCAGACTTCATCAAGACCAACTACCCGGGCGACCCCGAGTCCTTCAGAAAGATCGTCTCGGCATGCTCGGTCCCGGTCATGATCGCGGGCGGGGAAAAGGCCGGGGACGCGGAGACCCTGAAGATCATCAGTGACTCGGTGAAGGCCGGAGGCGCCGGGGTCTGCATGGGAAGGAATGCCTTCCAGCGGACCAACACGACCCGCTTCGTCCAGGCCATCTCGAAGGTCGTGCACAAGAACCTCGACCCCGGCGAGGCCATGGGGATGCTATGAAGGAACTCTGGGTCGACGTCCGTCCGTGGAAGAAGGACATCGCGACCACCGCCATCGAGAGCGGCGCCGATGTCCTCGTGGTCGAGTCGGCGGCAAAGGTCAGGGAGCTCGGGAGGGTGACGACCGTCGCCACCGACGGGGATCTCGTGCCCGGGAGGGATGTATTCGAGATCGAGGTGAAGGACAAACCCTCGGAGGAGGAGGCGGTCAGGAGGAGCCGGGAGGGGTATGTCCTCGTGAGGACCCCGGACTGGACGGTCATCCCCCTCGAGAACCTGGTGTCGAGGGCCGACCGGATCATCGCCGCGGTGAAGGACCGGAAGGAGGCGGAGCTCGCCCTCGGGGCCCTGGAGAAGGGGGTCCGGGGGGTCCTCCTCAAGACCGGGAACCCCTCGGTCGTCCGCGACGTGGCGAGGCTCATCAAGGAGACCGCGGGAAAGGCCGAGCTCGTGCCCTTCACCATCACGGCCATCCGCCCCGTCGGCATGGGCGACCGGGTCTGCGTCGACACCTGCACGATGATGGGTGAGGGACAGGGCATCCTCGTGGGGAACACCTCCTCGGCCTTCCTCCTCGTCCAGGCCGAGACCCAGGAGAACCCCTACGTTGCCCCAAGGCCCTTCCGGGTGAACGCAGGGGCGGTGCATGCCTATGCCCTCATGCCCGGTGGGAAGACCGCCTACCTCTCGGAGATCGATATCTCCTCGCGGGTGGCCCTCGTCTCGGCGGACGGGAGGGTCACCGAGGCCTGCGTGGGGAGGACGAAGATCGAAAAAAGGCCCCTCCTCCTCGTGGAGGCCGAGGGGGGCGGCGGGGTGCGCGCGAGCCTCATCCTCCAGAACGCGGAGACGGTGCGGCTCGTGGGCGAGGACGGGAGGTCCATCTCCGTCGCCGCCCTGAAGGTGGGGGACCGGGTCCTCGGGGCGACAGCCGAGGGAGGCCGCCACTTCGGGGTCGCGGTGAAGGAGAGCATCCTCGAGAAGTGAGGCCATGATCGCGGGTATCATCGGGGGAACGGGAAGGATGGGCCGGCTCTTTGCACCCATCCTCGAGAGGCACGGCCTCGAGGTCAGGGTTTCGGGGAGGACCACCGCCCTTTCGAACCGCCGCCTCGCGGAGGAGAGCGACCTCGTGATGGTCTCGGTGCCCATCAGATCGACGGTGGAAGTCATCCAGGAGATCGCTCCCCTTCTCACTGAGGAGCAGCTGCTCTGCGACCTCACCTCCCTGAAGGTGGAACCCGTGAAGGCGATGCTCTCGTCGAGGGCCCAGGTTCTCGGGATGCATCCCCTCTTCGGGCCGACGGTCTCCTCCCTCAGGAGCCAGACGGTCATCCTCACGCCCGCCCGGTGCGGCACCCCTCTCGCCTCCCGGATCCCCGAGATCCTCAGGGCGGAGGGTGCGAACCTCCTCGTCATGGACCCCGAAGACCATGACCGGCTCATGGCGGTGATCCAGGGGCTCACCCACTTCGGGAACCTCTGCATGGCCGAGGCCATCCGGAGGACAGGGACCGATCTCGCCGCCGCCCTCGGGGCGACCTCGCCGGTCTACCGGATCCAGATGGATCTTGTCGGGAGGCTCCTCTCCCAGGACCCCGCCCTCTACGGGGACATGCTCCAGCTGAACCCCCACGTGCCGTCGGTGCTCGCCTCCTTCGAGGCGGCGGCGGCCGATCTCCGGGCCCGGGTGGAGGGCGGGGAGCTCCCGGCCTTCGTCGAGTTCTTCGGGCGGGTCGCGGAGCTGTACCGCCCCTACCGGGACCAGGCGGCGGTAGAGACCGATGCCCTCATCGACTTCATGGCGGGGAGGACATGATCGCCGCCCTAGGTCCAGAGGGGACCTTCAGCCACGAGCTGGCCCTCTCCCTCTTCGGGGAGGGGGAGGTGCAGCTCCTGCCCACCATCCGGAGGATCTTCGACGAGGTGGAGAAGGGGGGATGCGACGGAGTAGTCCCTCTCGAGAACAGCGAGGTCGGGGGGGTGGGCCCCACCCTCGACTGCCTCCAGACCCACCAGGTTTTCATCACGGGCGAGGCGTACATGGAGGTACACCACCACCTCGCCGGCTTCGGGAAACTCGAGGACCTCACCATGATCTACGTCCATCCCCAGACCCATGAGCAGTGCAGCGAGTTCCTGGAGAAGCTCGGGCTCGAGGTCATCCACACCTCCTCCAACGCGGCGAGCGCCCAGGCGATGAAGGAGAGGAAGCACGCGGGGGCCATCGTCTCGGAGCTGGCCGCCCGGATCTACCGTATCCCCATCATCCGCCGGGATGTCCAGAACACCACCGGGAACACCACCCGGTTCATCCTCATCTCCTCCCGCCCGCCCGCCGAGGCGAGGCCGGCCAAGTGCAGCATCCTCATCGATCCCCGGGAGGACCGGCCTGGCCTCCTCCATGACCTCCTCTCCGTTTTCGCGCGGAGGGGGATCAACCTCACCAGGATCGAGTCCCGGCCTTCGAAGAGAGGAATGGGGAGCTACATCTTCTTCCTTGACTTTGCGACGAGCAGGGGCTGGGAGGTGGCCATCCGGGAGCTCCACGGGCTCACCCATGTGAAGAACCTGGGGTGCTACCGGAGGGTGGAGGTGCCGGGATGGAGGTGACCCTCCGGAAGGCGGGGGCCCTCGACCTCCGGGTCACCGCGCCCCCCTCCAAGTCCTTCACCCACCGGGCCATGGTGGCAGCAGGCCTCGCCCGCGGCTCCTCCACGCTCGTGTACCCCCTCATCTCGAAGGACACGCTGACCACGGGGGATGCCCTCCGGGCGCTCGGGACCCTGGTCGCCTGGGAGAAGAAGTACGCGCACATCACGGGTGTCGGCGGGAGATTCCCCACCACGGCGGAAACGGTCCTCGATCTCGGGGACTCGGGGACGAGCATGCGGTTCTTCACCGCCCTCGCCCTCCTCGCGAAGAATCCCGTCGTGCTTCGGGGGAGCGGGAGGATGCACGAGCGGCCCATCGGTCCCCTCGCCGATGCCCTCGGGAAGCTGGGAGGAGAGGTCCGGTACCTCGGGAAGGAGGGGTATCCCCCTCTCAGAGTTTCGGGCAGCTTCCGGGGCGGGGAGGTGGTGGTGGACGGGAGCATGAGCAGCCAGTTCGTCTCGGCCATCCTCCTTGCCGCCCCCTGCGGCGAGGGAGACCTCACCCTCACCGTGAGCCCCCCACCGGTCTCGCGGTCCTACCTGGATATCACGACAGAGGTCATGAAGGCCTTCCATGCCCCCCCGGAACGGGAGGGATACCTGCGGTTCCACGTGAAGGGAGGAACGGGGTACTGGTTCCATGGCTACCAGATCGAGGGGGACTTCTCCTCGGCCTCCTACTACCTTGCCATGGGCGCGGTCTGCGGGGGGAGGGTGATGGTCGACAACCTGAACCGGTCGTCTGTCCAGGGTGATCGTCGGTTCATCGATATCCTGGAACAGATGGGATGCCGGATCGGGTGGGACCAGTGGGACACGGTCACCCTGGAGAGCGACGGGAATCTCTCCGGAGTGGACGTGGACATGTCGGCGAGCCCGGACACGGTCCAGACCCTCTGCGCGGTGGCCGCCTTCGCGAAAGGCCCGACCCGGATCCGGGGGATCGGCCATCTCAGGCACAAGGAGAGCGACCGGATCGAGGCCACGGCCGTGGCCTTCAGGAACCTCGGCGGGGATGTCCGGGTGGAGGGGGACACGATGGTTATAGAGCCCGGGCCCCTCCACGGGGGCGTCGTGGATCCCGCCGGAGACCACCGGACCGCCATGGCCTTCGCGGTGGTCGGCCTCGGCGCCGGGGGCATCACCATCAGGGGTGCGGAGTGCGTGGCGAAGTCCTTCCCGGAGTTCTGGGAACCTCTCAGGAGGGCGAGGCTCCTGTGAGGATCGTTCTCACCGGCTTCCGGGGGACGGGGAAGACCACGGTCGGTGAAATCCTTGCCGGGAAACTGGGAATCCCCTCCATCGACACCGACCGGGCCATCGAGGAACGGGCCGGGAGGAAGATTCACGCCATCTTCCGCGAGGAGGGGGAACCCGCCTTCCGGGAGCTGGAGCGGCAGGTCATCGCCTCCCTCCCCGAAGACCGGGTTGTGGTCAGCGCCGGGGGCGGGGCGGTCCTCGACCCGGAGAACGTGGCCCGGCTGAGGCGGGGGTCCCTCGTCTTCCTCCTCCAGGCAGGGGCAGGGGTCATCTCCGCCCGGATCGGGGGGAGCGACCGTCCCTCCCTCACCGGCCGCCCCCCTGCCGAGGAGGTGAAGGAACTCCTCCGGGCACGGGGGCCGGCATACCTCCGCGCCGCTGACTTCTGCATCGCGAGCGGGGACCGGTCCCCCGATGAGGTCGCGGGCGAGATCTTGAGGATCCTCCGCGAAGGACCCGTTTCCCCGGGATCCCGGACCCCGTGGATGAGCTTTATCGAAAAGGTCCCGTTCCCCGGCAGGGACCGGGAAACGGTCTCCCGCATCCTCCGCGGCGATGGCGGGAAGCGGGCCGGCCTCTGCGGGATCGCGGGGTACCCGTGTCTCCACAGTAAAAGCCCGGCCCTCTGGAACCGGCTCTTCGGGAGGTACGGGCTCCCCTACTTCTACACCGCCCTCGAGTGGCCGGATATCGGGGAGGTGATCGGGGCGGTCCGGGACCTGGGCATCCGGGCCCTCTCGGTCACCATCCCCTTCAAGGAGAGGGTCGTGGGTCTCCTGGACGAGGTCGACGGTGAGGCCCGGGCCATCGGCGCGGTGAACACGGTGGTCCGGTGCGGGGACGAGCTCCATGGATACAACACCGACTGGCTCGGGATCCGGGCCCCCCTCGGGGATCTCCACGGCGCCCGGGCGGTGGTGCTCGGGGCGGGAGGGGCCGCCTCCGCGGCGGTCCACGCCCTTCTCTCCCTGGACATGGAGGTCACCATCCTCGCCCGCGACCCGGTGAAGGGAGGGCGCCTCGCCGCCCGGTTCGGGTGCCGCTCGGCCCCCCTCTCCTCCTTCAGGGAGATCCGGCCGGATCTCGTGGTGAACGCGACCCCCGTCGGGATGCTCCCGGACCAATCCTCCCTCCTCGCCGCAGGGGACCTGGAGAAGGGGATGACCGTCTTCGACCTCGTGTACACCCCCCCGGAGACCCCGCTCCTCGCCATTGCGCGTAAGGCGGGGTGCCGGGTCATCCCGGGGACCGAGATGTTCATCCACCAGGCCCGCGAACAGTTCTTCCATGTCACGGGTATCCGGGTCCCCGATACGCTCGTCAGGGAGCTGGTGTGAGTGAATACCCTCGGCCGGAACTTCCGTATCACCACCTTCGGCGAGAGCCATGGGAAAGCCCTGGGGGTCGTCATCGACGGCTGCCCGCCGGGGATCCCCCTCACCGAGGGGGACATCCAGCCCTTCCTGGACCGGAGGCGGCCCGGGAAGAGCCCGCTGGAGTCACCCCGGAAGGAACCCGACCGGGTGGAGATCCTCTCGGGCGTCTTCCGGGGGAAGACCACCGGGGCCCCCATCGCCCTCGTGGTGGCGAACACCGACGTGCGGGAGGAGGACTACGCCGAGCTCGAGGAGATCTTCCGGCCTGGCCACGCAGACTTCACCTGGCAGGCCAAGTACGGGATCAGGGATCACCGGGGAGGAGGCCGGTCCTCGGGGAGGGAGACCGTGGCCCGGGTCGCGGCCGGGGCGGTGGCCGCGAAGTTTCTCGCCGGGACCGGGGTCAAGATCACGGGGAGGATCCTCGAGATTCACGGGAAGAGGGACCCGGACGCGATGACGAGGGAGATCGAGAAGGCCCGGGACGAGGGTGACTCGGTAGGCGGGATCGCCGAGGTCCTGGTCGCGGGTTGCCCGGCCGGCCTCGGGGACCCGGTCTTTTCCAAGCTCGACGCCCTCCTCGCCCACGCCCTCATGGGGATCGGAGCGGTGAAGGGAGTGGAGATCGGCGAGGGCTTTGCCGCGGCCCGGATGAAGGGAAGCAAGCACAACGACGCCATGACCCGGAAGGGGTTCGCGACGAACCATGCCGGAGGAATTCTCGGGGGAATCAGCACCGGCCAGGAGATCGTGGCCCGGATCGCGGTCAAGCCGACCCCCTCCATCGCAAAGACCCAGCGGACCGTCGACAGGATGGGGAAAGAGGTGTCCGTCTCCATCCGGGGCAGGCACGACCCCTGCATCGTGCCCCGGATCCTCCCGGTCGCAGAGGCCATGGTTGCCCTGGTCATCATGGACGCGTACCTCGAGCAGGCCAGGTACTCTGCCCTGCCCGGCCGGGAGGCCGGCTCTGAGGGGGATGCCTGATGGCTGGCGGGGAAGATACCTATGCCCTCGAGACCTGCGCCCACTGCGAGGGTGCTGGGTGCTGCTACTGCGACAAGAAGGGAAAGGTTTTTGTCCGCAAGCCGTCGAGGAAGTGCCATCACTGCGAAGGGGACGGCTGCATCTACTGCGGGTTCACCGGCTGGGAGGGTCTCAGGGCGAAGTACCCTTCCTGCGGCGAATAATACCTCGCGGGCGGTTCACTCTGCCCGACGGTGATGATGGTCCGGCGGCTCCCCCTGTCCCGTTCATTTTTAAACCCCGGGGTCCCATCTCAGGTCTAGAAGAAGGAGGGATCAGCGTGAATGCATGGATCGAAACGTACAGGCGGGCATACCCGGTTCTTCTCCTCCTCCTCGTGTTTTTCATCCTGGTCCTCCCGTCCCAGGCCATCCCGTATACGGCGGCCACCGCGTACAGCACGGATTTCTCCACAGACCCCGGCTGGTCCACGAACAACCCGGCGACCAACTACTGGGACAAGGACCTGCGGGAATGGCACTACCTGATGAGGGACGGGAGCGGGGCCTACGTGAACGTGAAGGTTCCTTACCACGGCGAGTCCTTCACCCTTGCCTACGATATTTTACCGGAGCGGACCGATTACCAGGCGAGCGTGAAGTTCGGCCTCGGGGATAACGACCAGGTGTCCGTCGAGCGGCTCACCATCTTCACGGAGTTCGAAAACTCCCCCTACGGGAGGCTTATCTGGATCCGGTCCATCGACGGCCAGAACCAGCGGAGGGAGGCATCCTCCTACTACCTCTCCTACGGCGGGCCCACGGTCCAGTTCACCGACGGGGTATGGTACCACGTGGTCATGGACTACCGGTTGGAAACGAGAAGCCTCACGATCTCGGTGACCCGGCGCAATGACTCGCAGCCAGTCTGGCATTACTCCCTGGACTCCCTCTCGGTCTTCCCCACCATGAACCGGATCTACATGTCCAAGATCGGTGACAATGCGAACCCGAACGCCATCGCCGAGGGGTACATCGACAACGTGGTCTTCTCCCTGGTCTACCCGGAGGCAACCCTTCAGCCCTCCGGTCAGGCCGCGACACCCCTCACCTCGGGATCTCCCGCGGGTACGACGGGAGGGGTTCCATCATCGACTGCCAGACCCGTTCCCCTCTCCCTCCTTCCCGCCGGGTGCGCCCTCGCGGTCCTGGTTCTCTTCGCCGGACGGTCCAGGCGGAGCTGACCTCCTTCCCCGTTTTTCGGGCCCTTCCGCCCCGTCAGATCCCGAGGAGGGCCTGGATCCTTTTGAAATCCTCGAGGGCAAACTGGCCCGGGGCGGCGGAGGTCCCCGCGTGGGTGTACGCGAGCTCCGAGCCGAAGAAGGGAAGGATTACCCTCGCGAACCGGAACGCCTCGCCGAGAACACCGGTACAGATGGGCCTTTCGGCCCCGAGGGTGAACTCCAGGAGCCCCAGGAGATCCCGTTCGGTCCCCGGACGGACGACGATCTTGGGGATATCCCCGTACCTCCTGAGGTCCGCTTCCAACCGCCGGAGTTCCTCGCGGGTGGGCATCCCCTCCACATGGCGGGATGCGATGATCCCCTTCCCCTCCCGGCGTATCGCAGGGCAGAAGGAGGAGAAGGGCAACTCGACGTCCACGAGGTCCCCGAAGGGGAGGAGGGGCTCGAGGCATTCCCACCATGCCCCCGGATCTCCGCCGAATCCCCCTCCCTCGGCCCTGCTCCGGATGGTGAGGATGACGGGCCCGTCGAAGGCCGATCGGATGGCCGGCAGCTCCTCAGAGGGATCTCCGGCCATGAGGTCGATCCGGGCCTCGATGAGATCGGGGCAGAGGACCGCCGCATGGGCGGCCTCCCGCGCGTTCACGACCGTGGCCACGATCCTCATGCCGGAGAGATCGG
>DATGDI010000114.1:0-8797 GCA_035310965.1 Methanomicrobiales archaeon | reverse complement strand
GATTTCCGGTACGACAGCAACTCAAATACCGTGTGGCTGACAAAGGAGGATCTCCGGGACATCGTTGCGGAGGCCCAATAAAATCTTTACGATCATGCGGGGGATGAAGGATTCCAGAGGATTGAGGGGCAGGGGCTACCGGCGGGGGCTGGACCTGGATGATACTGCATTGCTGCCTGCACCGGTTTCCCGGTGCCACGGGGACCGGGAATGAGTGCAGTTGCCATCATCCAGGCGCGGATGGGGTCCACGCGCCTCCCTGGGAAGGTCCTCATGGATCTCTGCGGGAAACCGGTTCTCTGGCATGTCGTACAACGTACACAGGCGGCCCAACGTGTACACCGGGTTCTCGTCGCAACCACCCGGAGGGCGGAGGATGATGCCATCAAGGAACTCTGCAGGGAATGGGGTACCCCGGTCTATCGGGGGCCAGCCGAGGATGTGTTGGCCCGCTACCATGGAGCGGTGAGGTACCTGGACCGCCAAGGCGTCCCCGTGGATCTGATTGTGAGGATCACGGCGGATTGCCCGCTGATGGATCCCGCGGTCATCGATCGGGGGGTCCGCGAGGCCGAGGAGAAGAACCCTGACTATATCTCAAATGTCGATCCCCCGACCTTCCCCGATGGCCTCGATGTCGAGGTCTTCACGAGGCAGGTTCTCGAAATCACCCACAGCGAGGCAAGACTGCCCTCAGACCGTGAGCATGTCACACCCTTCATGCGGAGGAGCGGCAGATTTAAAACCGTGAATTTCCGTGCGGTGACGGATCTGTCCCATCTCCGGTGGACGCTTGACACCCGGGAGGATTATCTCTTTATCCGGGAGGTCTACCGGCACCTGTTCCCGCAGAAAAACCTTTTTGCCCTGGAGGACGTTGTCAGGCTCCTCGCCGATCACCCGGAACTCTCCGGTATCAACAGCCACCTGAAAAGAAATGAGGGATACAGGTTATCCCTTGAGAAGGATACCCGGATCCTGGGGGCGGAATGAAGAGAGAGAAGAACTCCGGTTTGACCCTCTGGCAGCGGGCAAAAAGGATCATCCCTGGAGGAAGCCAGCTCCTCTCGAAGCGCAGCGAACAGTTCCTCCCGGATCTGTGGCCCTCGTACTATCGTTCCGCAAAGGGGGTGGAGGTCACCGACCTGGACGGGCGGCGGTACATCGACATGTCCCTCCTGGGAGTGGGGGCATGCCCCCTCGGGTATGCCGATCCCGACGTGGACCGGGCGGTGAAGGAGGCCATCGACCAGGGCTCCATGTGCACTCTGAACTGCCCGGAGGAAGTCGAGCTCGCCGAGGTCCTCCTCCGGCTCCATCCCTGGGCAGAGATGGTCCGGTTTGCACGGGGCGGGGGCGAGGCCATGGCGGTGGCGGTGCGTATCGCGCGCGCCCGGACAGGGAGGGAGATCGTGGCCTTCTGCGGGTACCATGGCTGGCACGACTGGTACCTCTCCGCGAACCTTGCCGATGACCGGAACCTCGACGGACATCTCCTGCCGGGCCTTGAACCGAGGGGTGTTCCCCGGGGTTTGAAGGGTACAGCGGTGCCCTTCCGGTACAATGAGATCGAGGATCTCCGGGCAATTATCGACCGGCATGATGGTTCCCTGGCCGCCGTGGTCATGGAACCAATCAGGGACCATGAACCTGTGCCCGGATTTCTCGAAGAGGTCCAGGAGCTCGCGGCCGCGGCGGGAGCTCTTCTCGTCGTGGATGAGGTCTCAGCGGGATTCCGCCTGAATACCGGGGGTGCCCACCTCGTCTACGGGATCCGGCCGGACATCGCGGTTTTTGCCAAGGGGATGAGTAACGGCTATCCCATGGCGGCCATCATAGGGAGAGGCGATGCCATGTCCGCGGCCCAGGAGACTTTCATCAGCAGCACTTACTGGACCGAACGGATCGGGCCTGTTGCCGCCCTCGCGACCATCGACAAGTACGGGCGGTGCAACGTCCCCGAACACCTCGTGAGGACGGGGAAGCAGGTGCAGGGTCTCTGGGCCAGAGCCGCAGCGGATGCAGGTCTTCCCCTCGTGGTGGAGGGGATCCCGCCCCTCTCCCATTTCACCTTTTCCCGCCCGGAGGCCCTCGAGATGCAAACCGCCTTTACCCAGATGATGCTCGATCGGGGTTTCCTCGCAGGAAAAGCCTTCTACTCCTCGTTTGCCCACAAGGGTACCCATATCGAAAAGTACCGAAACGCGGTGGATGAGGTTTTTTTGGATCTTGCATCCGCCTTGAAGAAGGGTGAGATGGCAGGGCTCCTCAAGGGGCCCGTGGCCCACGCCGGATTCGGGAGATTGACGTAGGGACCGAGGGGCTTTGCAGAAAGCGATTCCCGGTAGAAGCATGCCTCCATGGTCCTCTCGGGGGTGGCCCGGGAGAAGGAAACACACATCACAGGTTCACGACGCACCCGTCGGTACTGGATCGCTTTGCTGCGAGGGCGATCTCGAGCACCCGTACCGCATCGGGGACCGGGTTGACGGATTGTTCCCCTCCTTCGAGGGCCGCAAGGAAGTGCATGACCTCGTCGAGGTACATCTTGTTCCCGTCGTACCCCGGCCACCTCATGGATTGCCATGATCCCTTCCCGGCTTCGTACCAGGTGACGGTGTGGTTCTGGTATGACCACTGGATGATGCCCTCCTCCCCCGTTACCTCGAGGCCTGCATCGTACCGTCTCCTGAGGTAATCCAGGTGGAGCGATCCCGTAATCCCGTTCCTGAACCCGAGTAATATCTCGGCCGTGTCCTCGGTGTCTATCTCAAGGCTGCTTTCATGTCCGGCCCAGGAAAAAACCTGACGCACGTCCCCGAAGAGCCATCGTGCATAGTCGATCTCATGGACCCGGTCAAGGATGACCCCCCCGCCGAGATCCCTCCGTGCACTGTAGGTTTTGCGATAGTCCTCCCAGGGGTGCCAATCGGGCAGGTAATGCCCGAAGCGGGCCCGGAAGGAGATGGTCCTCCCGATACTCCCGCTGTTGAGGAGGGACTTCACCTGCCGCAGCCCCGGATGGAACCTGAAGTTGCATCCCACCAGGGAGACGAGGCCCTGCCTGTCCACTACCTCCATGAGTGTATCCATCCCTTCCAGGGAGTCAGAGACTGGTTTCTCGATGAAGACATGGGAGCCCGCGGCCACGGCCCGGAGGGATTGCTCCCGGTGAAAGGCGGTGGGGGAGCAGACGAACACGGCGTCGGGCCCTGCGGCAAAGGCAGCCTCGAGGTCGGCGAACACCCGTATCCCGAGGCCTTCGCCCGCTTCCCGGCGCCGGTCCTCCCTGGGATCAAAGGCGGTGATCTCCCTCGCGCCGGCCACCTGGAGGTTGCGTATGTGTCTTTTCCCTATTGACCCGCAACCGATGACAAGGATCCGTGCCTTCTCTCTGGAAAGGGATTTATGGCCCATATACCTCCTCGATTCGATCATAGGTGGCGAGGAGCAATAATATGTTTTTATCCCAGTCCGCCCTCTCTTCCACGATCCTGCGGTTCATCCGGGCGATCCCCTCCCCTTCAGCGGCCGGGATCTCCAGGGTCCGGGAGATTGCCCTGGCATAGGCCCGGGGATCCCCTCCCCTCGCAAGGAGCCCGTTCTCCCCCTCTGTCACCCATTCCCTGTTCCCCGGGATGTCGGTCACCACGACAGGGAGGCCGCAGGCCATCGCCTGGAGGAGTGATACCGAGGTGCCATCGGAAAGCGAGCAGGAGATGTACAGGTCAGAGGCATGGAAGTATGCGGGCATCTCCGGCTCGTCCACCATGCCGGGCATGGCCACCCGGTCATCCAGGTCATGCTCCCTGATGAAGCCCCCGACCCGGGATCCAAGTGAGCCTTTGCCGAGGAGGATCAGCCTGAGATCGGGATGCTTTGCACTGGCGATCTGGAAGGCCTCAAGGAGGGTATTGATCCCGTACACCGGTTCCCACATGCGCGTCGAGAGGAGCACGGTCCGGTCCTCCCAGCCCAGATCCCTGCGGAGGGATGAAGGCCGCGGGGAGGGCCGGAACCTCCGGAGGTCTACGCCCCAGGGGAACATGACCATCCTCGCATCCTCGTAGGGGGTGAACTCCTTCACCCGGTTCCTGACCGCCACGCAGTCGCAGAAAAGCCAGTCGGAGGCGCGGAGGGCGTACCGGGTCACCCGTCTCGAGAGATCATCGGTGTCGGCATCCCGGAGGATGTCCGAGCCCCATGACATGAGGAGCAGGGGATGGAACCCGGCCAGGGCCGAGAGAAAACCGCATGACTGGATGGGTCCCGCATGGACGAGATCCGGTCGCGCCCGGTCGCACACTTCCTGAAACCGGGCCACGAGCCCTGGCTGCTCGTCACGGGGTATCACCCCTCCGGTGAATCCGAGCGACCCTGCAAAGGCAATTCCATCGGGAAGCCTCTCCTCCGGGCGAAACTCCCCGGGATTCTCCAGCATGAGGAAGGAGATTTCATGTCGCCAGCCTGCCATCTTCTCCAGGAACCGGCGCTCGTGCGGGGAAAATCCCCTGCTGAAGAACAGGATCCTCATGGAATCACGTTCTGGGTTCGAGCCCGGCCCAGCGGAGGTAGTCTCCTTCGGGGACGGGGATGCGGACCCGCAGGCCGATGACCCGGTCCAGGTCCGAGGGCTTGATGGAGCCCGGGGGGGCCGGCCTGAGGATCTTCAGGTCCTCTCTCCGAATGACCTCGCCCGCGGGCAGGGGGCGGGCGGCCCGGATGCATCTCCTCTGCACGACGAGGGTTTCCCGCTCGTTCTCCTCCACCACCTTCTCTCCGTTCCCCAGGGCCAGCTCCAGCTCCCGGGTCCTGTCCACCATCTCCCTCCACTCGGCGGGGGTCATCGAGAAGGGGTGGTCGGGGCCGTCCCGGGTGTCGTCGTCGGTGAAGTGCTTCTCGATGACTTTGCCTCCGAGGGCGACCGCCCCGAGGGCGGCCGCATGGCCCTTCGTGTGGTCCGAGAGACCGCAGATGACCCCCGGGAACTGGGCCAGGTAGGTCCTGAGGACGCTCAGGTTGATGTGCCTGAAATTCTCCCGGGAGACCGTGTAGTTCGTGTTGCACTGGAGAAGCACCAGGGCAGGGTTGATGGCGAGGATGTGCTTGACGGCCCGGGTGACCTCCCGCATCTCCGACGCGCCGGTCGCGAGGATGACCGGCTTCCCCCTCGCGGCTACCGCCGTGAGCATCTCCATCCAGTCGATGTCCCCCGAGCCGATTTTGAAGAGGCTGACATACGGGTCGAGCATCTCAACGGCCTCCAGGTCATAGGGGGTGGAGAAGAAGTCGATCCCAACGCGGTCGCACTCGGCCCGAAGCACCGGGGTCCATTCCCAGGGCAGGGAGGCGTCTTCATAAACGCGATAGACCGGCCTCTTCCAATGAGCCTGGTGCGAACGCCCCCCGCCCAGGTGTTCGAAGCCGTACTCGCTCACGATCTCCGGTGCCCGGAAGTTCTGGAACTTCGCGGCATCCGCTCCCGCCCCTGCCGCAAGCCGGATCAGCTCCAGTGCCCGGCCGAGATCCCCCTCATGGTTCGCCGCAATATCGGCGACGAAGTATACAGGCTGGCCATCCCCGATCCGCTTTTTCGCTGTTTCGATGATCATGGGTCAAGAACCTCCCCAGGAATCCCTGAGTTCTCCCGCAAATCCCGAATCCCTGAGGTATTTGAACCGGGCGAGCTGCGATCCCACGTCGGGCATCCCCCTCCCCAGGGCATGCGAGATCTTCCGGGTGTCCAGGGAGGTGTCGAGCGGGCGGGGCGCGCGAAGGTGGGTGTCGGCGAGACGCACGGGCTGGACCCACCCGGGGTCGAGGTGGAAGGTCTCTGCGAGCATCCTCCCGAATTCGTACTTGCTGCAGGGGCGAACGCATCCGGCATTAAAGGTCCCGGTCTTTCGGGCATCCATGAGATCGAGGATAATCTCGGACAGGGAATTCACGAGCAGGGGGGAGAACAGGACATCCGTAAACCCGGGAACGCGCTTTCCGGCCTCGAGTCCGGAGAGGAACCATTCTGCGATGGAGTGTTTCGGCTGGAGGTTCCATCCGAAGATATTGGTACGGAGGATCAGGGGATCCCCGAGCACCTCCCTCACCGCGTTCTCCCCTGCGAGCTTCGACCGCCCGTACACGTTCACCGGGTCGGCGGGGGAACCCTCGTCGTAATTCCCGTCGCTGCCCCGGTAGACCGCATCCGTGGAGATGTATGTCATCGAGGAGCCATGGTCCCGGGCGGCACGTGCCAGGGTCCGGGTCGCCTCCTCGTTCACCGAGTGACATTCCGCCGGATGATCCTCGCACCAGTCCACGTTCGTGACGGCGGCACAGTGGACAATCCATTCTGGTTCAAGGGACGCAATGACCCTCTCCACCGAATCGCGATCCGTGATATCCAGGGGTAACGCACTCACGCCAGGGATCCGGATGGCATTCCTGTGGAAGGTGGCGGCGACCTCCCGCTGCCTGTGGAGGGCGGTGAGGACGAAGTTTGCCCCGAGGAGGCCGCCCGATCCGGTCACGAGGATCATGTTCGGTCCCTGGCCTCTCCGGTCCGTGGCCGCCGCAAAAGGAGCATCGGCAGGAACGAGCCGGCCTCCAGCAGACCTAAACCCCCTCTCGCCGCTTCCCGCTCGGTGAGCCGGTTGCATCCGTCCCTGCGGAGTCGCACCGTTTCCCGGTGCTCCTGCTCCGTTCCCCTAGGAGGGAACTCGCACCACTTCGTGGTGCTCTTGCTCCGTTTCCCGATGGAAACGTCGCACGTCGCACCCCGCACCGCAAAAGGCACCGGGTCGGCGGTGTGGGTCTTCAGCCTGATAGGGGTGGGGTGGTCGGGGAGAACGGCGATGATTCCCTCGAATCCCTCCATGATGGTCCCGACCATCCCGTCGACCCGCTCGATGGCCTTCACCTTCTCCTCCACCGAGCCCAGGTGGCCGGCCTCGTCGGGTGCCTCGACGTGGAGGTAAAGAAAGTCGAACCGTTCCAGCGCTTGTATCGCGTACCGCGCCTTTGCATCATAGTCTGTGTCGAGGTACCCTGTCGCGCCGGGCACCCGGATCACCTCCATCCCCGCGATACGGGCGATCCCGTTCAGGAGATCCACTGCGGAGATCATCGCGCCGGTGACGCCGTGAAGCTCCCGGAAGGAGGGGAGATCGGGTGCCTTTCCACCGCTCCAAGGCCAGATCATGGTCGCCGGACGCTGCCCCCGTGCGATGCGATCCCGGTTCACCGGATGATCCCGGAGGATCTCCCGGGATCTCTCCATGACCCTGAGGAGGAGCGGGGCGTCCCTGCCCTCCGGTAGATGAGGTTCAATCCTCTCCCCGACGATGTCGTGGGGCGGGGTCGTGACGGCACCCCCTCCTTTCGGGATGACCATGAGGTTCCGGTACGAGATACCGGCACGGAGGGAAACCCCTTCGACCCCTGCCGCGACGGCCTGGATAAGGGGGGCACCCTCGTCACTCGGGATGTGGCCGGCCGAGAAGTCCTCCATCACCCCGTCTGTCACGGTCACCAGGTTGCACCGGTAGGCGATGTCCCCGGGGCCCAGGGTTACTCCCATGCTCGCTGCCTCGAGGGGGCCACGGCCGGTGTAGTACCTCCGGGGATCGTATCCCAGGAGGGAGAGGTTCGCGATATCGCTCCCCGCCTCGAAGCCGGGAGGAATGGTCCTGACCATGCCGCAGGCACCGTCCCTCGCGATCCGGTCGAAGTTCGGGGTCCGGGCGGCCTCGAGGGGGGTTCTCCCGCCGAGCCCGGGGATGGGCTCGTCGGCCATCCCGTCGCCGAGGACGAGGAGGACCTTCACCGCCGGTCACCCGCCAGGGCCCGGGCCGCTGCAACGACGCTCTCCCTCGAGCCCAGGGCCGGTCTCCAGCCGAGCCCCTTCAGCCGTTCGACGGAGAGGAGCATCCGGGGAACGTCTCCCACCCACCCCCGGTCGCCACCGGTGAACCGGTACTCCACGCCGGTGAGACCGAGGGTGGCGACCACGATGTCGGCGATCCCCTTCACGTCGATCCAGTCCTCGGAGCCGATGTTGTAGACGTTGTACACCCCCCCTGCCCCGTCCACGGCATGGAGCATCGCCCTCACGCACTCCCCCACCTCCAGGTAGGACTTGGCCTGCCTCCCGTCCCCGAGGATCTCGAGGCTTTGGGGGTTCTCCCGAAGCTTCCGGATGAAGTCCCCGATGACCCCGTGGTTCGATCGCTCGCCGATGATGTTCGCGAACCGGAAGACCCATCCCTGCATACCGTACGTGTGGCAGTACGCCGAGATCAGGGCCTCGCAGGCGAGCTTGCTCGCCGCATACACCGAGATGGGCTCGAGGGGGGCGTAGTCCTCGGGGGTGGGGATGACCGATGCCTCGCCGTAGACGGTCGAGGTGGAGGTGAAGACGATGCGGGGAACGTCCTTCCGGCGCATCGCCTCGAGGACCCGGCCGGTGGCGAGGATGTTCCTCCCGATCACCTCTTCGGGGCGGGTTGCACTCGCCCGGACGTCGGGGTCGGCGGCGAGGTGGTAGACAACCGGGACCCCCTCGAGGGCATCCTCCCACCCCTCCGAGAGGAGGTCGGCCCTCCGGAGGGTGGCCCTCCTCGTCCTGAGGAGACCCGCGATATTCGCCTCGGAGCCGGAGCTCAGGTCATCGATCACGGTGACCTTCTCCCCCCGGCCGACGAGGGCGTTCACCAGATGCGAGCCGATGAACCCGCAGCCCCCGGTGACCACCGCTTCCATGAGAGCTTATTTGCCCTCCCCATGTAAAATACCGGTGTTC
>DATGDI010000113.1:0-13314 GCA_035310965.1 Methanomicrobiales archaeon | reverse complement strand
CGGAGCTTGTTGTGCCGGCCCTTCGGCTTGCGCCACACGTCGGCGAGGCGCTTCTTCTCGTGGATACCCCGCCGCTGGAACCGTGGCCGGTTCCCGTTCCGCACCCGGATGAGCCTTGCCTTCTCGTCTGCCATACGGATCACGCCCTCTCCACGACGTAGACCCCGTCCTGGAAGACGCGGGGGTCCCTCTCCCGGATCCGGGTCGCGTGCTCGATGTTCGCGGCGGTCTTTCCCACCGACTCCTTGTCGATGCCCGTGATGGTCACCTCGTCCGCCCCGAGGGCCACCTTCACGTCCTTCTCGACCCGGGCGAACCGGGGCCGCTTCTCACCGAGGAAGTTGCCCACCTCGATCCTGTCACCGGCGAGCTTCAGCTGGATGGGGAAGTGGCTGTACACCACCTTCATCCGGTACTGGTACCCCTCCGTCACGCCCCTGCACATGTTCTGCAGGTGGGCCGCGTAGGTCCCGCAGACGGCGAGGATCTTCTTCCTCCCGGATTCGGTGGTGATGGTAAACTCCCGATCGGTGACCGAGACGGAGACGTTCGGGTAGTACATCTCCCGCATGAGCATCCCCTTCGGGCCGGTGACCTTGACGAGGTTTCCCTCGATACGCACCGTCACGCCCTCCGGGATCTTCACCTTTCTTGTCGCTCCCATTTCCGTCACCTCTAGAACACGTACCCCAGGAGTTCCCCGCCGATCCCGAGCTTCCGGGCGCTGTCATGGGCCATGACGCCCCTGCTCGTGGAGAGGATGAGCATCCCGAAGTTCTTCCCCGGGAGGAACTGGCTCTCCCAGCGCTCCATCTCCTCTGCCTTCACATTGAACCTCGGGTTGATGGCCCCGCAGCGGTTGATCCGGCCGTTCAGCTGGACCCGGAACTGGCCGCCCCGGTTATCGTCGATGAACTCGAACCCCCCGATGTACCCCGACTCCTGCATGATGCGGAGCATCGAACCCAGGAGCTTCCCGGCAGGCTCGACGATGCAGTCGGCCTTCCCGGTATCGGCGGCGTTCTTGATGGCGGTCATCGCGTCCGAGATGGGATTTGATCTGACCATGGTCGTTTCACCACCTAGTTCATCTTCTTGAAGCCCATCTTCTGGGCCCATTCCCGGAAGCACTGCCGGCAGAACATGATATGGTACCTCCGCACGAGGCCCTGTTTCCGCCCGCAGAGGAGGCACTGGTACGCCCCCCTCCCGAACTTCTTCATCTCCTTCTGTTCAACGGCCATGTCACCGCACCTCCACCTTGTACTTCTCCTGGAGGAACCGGATGGCCTCCTCCCGCTTCACGCGCTGCTTCTGGGGGAGCTTCTTCTGCCCGACCTTCCGCCGGGAGATCCGGGCGCCCCTCTTCTCGAGGACGACATTCACGTCCATCCCGAAGATCCCGATGGACGGGTCGTAGCTCATCCCCGGGAAGTCCGTGTGTTCCTCGATCCCGAAGGAGAAGTTGCCCTGGTTGTCGACGTGGGTGGCCGGGAGCTGCCGGTCGATGATACCTATGGAGGTCTCGAAGAAGGCCTCGGCGGCATCGCTCCGGAGGGTAACCTTGCACCCGATGGGGGAACCCTTCCGGGTCCCGAAGGCCGGCTGGGTCTTCTTTGCCATGGCCTTCACCGGCTTCTGGTGGGTGATGGTCGAGAGCACCTCCTCCGCCTTGGAGAGCTTCTCGCCGCTCTCCCCGACGCCCATGTGGACGACGAGCTTCTGGATCCGGAGATCCTGCATCGGGTTCATTCCTCAATCCCCCAGGACTTCACGGCAGACTCCGCCTTTCCCACCATGAAGACGTACTCCTCGATGGTGTCGAACTTCTCCTTCGTGGCGGTATTCTCGAGGATGACCCGGTTCGGGACGGCCCCGACCTCCTTCCGGATCTCGAGGATCCGGCCGACGGAGCCCGAGTGCCTCCCGCCGATGACCATGGCCACGTTCCCGACGGCGTACGGGAAGTGGTCGAGGATGGCGAAGCGCTTCTTCCCCTCGCCCTCCTCGAGGGAGAGGACCACCGAGTCCTTGGGCTTGTAGCTGTTGTCGGCGATGACATTCGCCCCGAAGAGGAGGTTCAGCTGGACCCTCCCTCTGGAGATCACGGTCTTGCCCCGGATCTTCGCGAGCCGTGTCTTCGCGTCCTCGGGCGAGATCTCGATGGACCGGTACCGGCCCCGCCTGTCCAGGAGGATCCGGTAGTGCTTCCCGATGCCGGGCACGCTCACGATGTCAAAGACCCCGATTCCCAGGCTCGGGTTCTTGCAGACCCTTCCATTGATGATGACCGATCCGGAGTTCAGGATCTGCCTGACCTCCCGCATCGTCCGGGCGAGGGACATGTGGTCCCGGAGCCAGACGGCCACGGGCATGGCCCCGCTGTCGTGCGGGCCGGGAGCGGTCTTCGCCACGTAGGTGGTGGATTTCTTGCGGATGTGCCAGGAGTCGGGGGCCGCGTACCGCTTCAGGTGCGCCATCACTCCACCTCCCCGAGCCGCTCGGCCCGGAGCCGGTCCTTCAGGTTAAGCTTCGTGATCTGGACCTTGGAGGGGTGGACGGGCCTCGGGACCTCGGTGTTATCCGCCTTCGGGATGGAAACCCCGTGGACGAGGAGGATGCAGCGCTTCACGTCCACCTCGTCGACGAGGCCTTCCTCGCCCCGGTGGTCGCCTCTCGTGACCTTCACCGTGTCGCCCTTCACGACCCGGAGGTGCCTTTTCTTGTACTGCTCCCTGAGTGCGGGTGCGAGGGGTGCCGAGAGGGTCCTGCCCCGCTCGTGGAGGGGCGCGTTCGCCTGGGCCTTCCTCTGCTTTCTCGGTTGTGAACTTGTCGTTGCCATTTCGCGCCTCACACGATGATGGTGGCCATGGAGCCGATCTTCGGGAACCGCTCGGCCACCTCGCGGGCGACCGGGCCCTTGATCTCCGTCCCCTTCGGCTCGTTGTTCTCGTTCACGATGACCATCGCATTGTCCTCGAAGGAGACCCGGAGGCCGTCCGGCCGCCGGAACTCCTTCTTCTGCCGGATCACGACGGCCTTCTCCATCTTCTTCCTCATGTCCGGCGTTCCCTTCTTCACCGAGATGGTGGCGATGTCGCCGAGCCCGAGCTTCGGCTGCCTCCTCCGCACGCCGTGGTAGCCGTCCACCGAGATGACCTGGACCATCCTCGCGCCGGTGTTATCGGCGCAGACGAGGCGTGAGCCGGTGTTTAACGCCCTCGGGATATAGGACTGCTTCGCCTTCATGGCTTCTCCACCTCGACGACAACGAAGGACTTGGTCTTCGAGAGGGGCCGGCACTCGGCGATGGTCACCATGTCCCCCGCCTTTGCCTGGATGCAGGGCGGGTTATGGGCATGGATCCTCGAGCTCCGCTTCTCGTATCGGTTGTATTTCCGGATGTAGTGGAGGTAATCCCTCTCCACCACCACCGTTCCCTTCATCCGGTCGCTCACGACCTTGCCGGTGATCACCTGGCCGCGCACCGACAAGCTGCCGTGAAACGGGCAGTTGACGTCCCCGCATTCCGTCGCCGGGGCAGGGACATCCAGACCTACACTCTTTGCCATGGTATTCCTCTAGAACCTCTTTTTCTGTGTAATTCTCTTCTCAGGCTGGCCGACGAGGGCAATCCCGGAAACATCCGCCACCGTCCCGTCGGGGAGAGTGAGCCGGAAGGTCGCGTGGGCCTTCTCGATCCTCTTTTCTCCCCGGGGGGTCCCGATCACGAGCATGTTCCTTGTCTCGTCCACGACGCGCCCGGCGATCCCTTCCTGGGCGGGGTTTGCCGATCGCACGACCTCCACGGGGAGGCCCATGAGCTCGTGGCGGAGGATGTTCCCGGCCGCGATCATGCCTTCTTCCTCGTGCCCTGCTCGGTGAGGATCCGGGCGATGGTCCGCCGGACCTCCCGGATCCGCCCGGGATTCTCGGCGGCGCCGCCGGCGCTCACCTTGCCGTACTTCTGGAGAAGCTCCATCCGGAGCTTCTGCATGTTCTCCTGCAGCTCCACATCGGAGAGCTGGTGGACCTCCCGGGCCCGGAAGATGGCCATCAGGAGCCCTCCTCGATCCGGTCGAAAGCGTCCCGCGCCTCGGGCGCGGGCTCGGGCTCCATCTCCTCGCCGACCTCGGTGACCGTTGCCTTCTCGGCCGGCGGGGCCTCCACCTTCTTCGTGATGACGAAACTGTCGGGAAGCTTCGCGTCCGGGGGCACGATCTTCACCTGCACCCCGATAACCCCGAGCTTCTTGATGGCGATGGCGTACCCGCGTTCCACCACCGTTCTGCTCGGTTCACCGGCATGCTTGATGTACCCTTCCTGGAACTTCTGGACCCGGGCCCTCGGCCCGGTCAGCTTCCCGGCGATGATGACCTCGCAGCCCAGGGCGCCCGCGTCCATCACCCTCCGCATGATGCTCGATCCGGCCTTCCGGAAGTACCAGCCGCGCTCGATGGCGGAGGCCAGCCGTTCGGCCATGATCTGGGCATTGAAGTTGGGGTTCGGGACCTGCTGGACATCTACCTGCGGGGTGTCGACCCCGTAGTTTGCCGCAAGATCCAGGGTGAGCTGCCGGATGACCTTGCCGCCCTTCCCGATGACGATCCCCGGCTTCTCGGCAAAGACCGTCACCTGGGTCCCGAGGGGCGTCCGGGCGATGTCCATGCCCCCGAAGCCGGCCCTCTTCAGCTCCTTGGTCAGGTACTTCTCGACCCGGACCCGGCGGACTCCCTCGGAGATGAACTTTCTCTCGACGGCCATGCCTAGGCCACCTCCTTCACGATGATCTCGATGTTCACGGTCTCCCGGTTCTTCGGCGTCGCACGCCCCATGGCCCTTGGGAAAAAGGCCTCGTGGCACCTGCCCCGGTTGGCCTGCACATGGACGATCTGCGTGTTTCCCGCGTCAAGGCCGATGTACTCGGCGTTCTTCTTTGCCGCGTTGAGGAGCTGGATGAAGACCTTCGCCGCCTTCTGGGGGTACCTTCCCGGGCCCGGAAGGCCGTGGCGGTGGGGGACCTTCTTGTGGTAGGTCCGGAGGGGGATGGCCTTCTCGAGGGCCACCACCCGGTTGAGATACTCGATGGCATCGTCCGTATTCATCCTCTTGATGAACCGGGCGATCTCGAAGGCATGCTTCGGGGAGATGTCCACCTCGTTCGCCTTCGCCCGGGCGATGTCCTCGCCCTCGAGCTTCATGCTGTATCCTGTTCGCGCCATGGCCATCACTTCAGCGGGACATACTTGCTCGACCGGGTGGCGCCGATACCCGCGGCGCCGTGGGCGACCTTGTGTCTCGTGAGGGCGAACTCCCCGAGGTAGTGGTACACCGCCTCCGGCTGGATATCCACCTTCTGGAACTCCTTGCCGTTGTGGATCTCGATGGCCTTTCCCACCATCTCGGGCATGACAACCATGGACCTGAGATGGGTGCGGATCTTCGGGTCGCCGGCCCGGACCCGGGAGAGGAGATCCTCCTCGTCCCGGGTGAGGCCGCGCTGGAACTTCCTTCTCACCCGCGCCGGCATGATCTTCACCTGCTCCGAGGGCGCCATCTGGAGGAGCTCCCCCAGGGTGAACCCCCGGTAGGTGAACTCCTCCCGCCGCCGGGGCAACCGTTTCTGAGTCTTTTTCACCATGTGCCCTCACCTCACTTCTTCTTGATCCCGGTCCGCCGCGCGGCCACGGAGCCGACCGTCCTTCCCGGCGAGGTTCCCCTCGCGATGGTCTTCGGACGTCCCGCATGCTGGTGCGAGCCACCGCCGAAGGGATGGTCGATGACGTTCATCGCGACCCCCCGGACGATGGGCCACTTGGTGGCCCCTGTCTGCATCTTGTGGTACTTCTTCCCGGCCTTCACGAAGGGCTTCTCGCCCCTCCCGCCGCCGGAGACAATCCCGATGGTCGCCATGCAGCCGGGGTGGAACCACTTGAGTTTCCCGGAGGGCATCCGCACCCCGACCTTGTTGTCGTCGGACCTGCCCATGACGAGAGCCTGGGTGCCGCCCGAGCGGACGAACTTCCCGCCGTCATTGGGCTTCGCCTCGATGTTGCTCACCATGGCGCCGACCGGGATCTCCGAGAGGGGAAGGGTGTTCCCGCTTTTCGCTTCAGCACCCTTTCCCCAGGCGATGCTGTCCCCGACGCCCGTGCCCTCTGTGGCGAGGACGTAGGTCTTCCTCCCGTCCTCGAGGGAGACGAGGGCAACGGGGCCGTGCCTGGCCGGGTCATGCTCGATATCGAGGACCTTCCCCCGGGTGAGGCCGTCGTTTCTCCCCGCGTGGTGCACCTCGGCGCGGTAGAGGTGGGAGGGGGCCCGGTAGGTCGGCCCGCCCCGGCCCCTGTTCTGTGTCTGGATTCTGTGTCCCATCTCTTCCACCTACATGATGCCGAGCCGGGAGAGGATCTCCTCGGCGGCTTTTTCGTCGACGAAGGTGATGATGGCCTTTTTCTCCCCCTTCGTGTTCATGAGGGTCCGGACCGAGGCGACCTCCTTCTCGAAGGTCTTCTCGATCTCCCTCTTGATCTGGGGTTTCGTCGCCCTGTTCTCGACGAGGAACTGGAGCTTGTTGTCCCGTTCCAGGGTCATCATCGCCTTTTCCGTCACAAAGGGGTACTTCAGGATCATGAGAGCTCCCCCAGCTGCTTGACCGCCCCCGCGGTCCAGACGGTAAGCCGCCCCGCGTGGGTGCCGGGGGCGAGGTGCTCCGCATTGAGCTCCTTCACGCTCACGGCATCGACCCCCGCGAGGTTCCTCGCCGCCCGGAGGGGCTCGCCCTTCGTCACGATGAGGAGGCTCTTCCGCTGCTTGTAGTGCCGGCCGCGGATCTTGCCCCGGCCGGGCCGGACCTTCCGGCTCGCCCGGGAGCGTTCCACGTCTGGATAAACCCCGGCTGCCTGGAGGACCGCGATGACATCGCTCGTCCGCTCGAGCTTCTCGAAGGCATCCTCGATGACGACGGGGAGCTTGCCCTCGAACTGGTGGCCCCGGCCCCGGACGAGTTCCTCGTCGGTGGTCGCGGCGATGGCAGAGAGGAGGGCCTTCCTCTTCTCCTTCTTGTTCACCTTCTCGAGGAGGACCTTCGCCGCGTTCGGCGGGTGGGCCTCGCGGCCACCCTTTGCCTGGGGGACCCGGGCGGCCCGGGAACCGTTCTTCAGCCTGGGCACATGGGCGACCCCGCGACCGCTCCCCCAGGAGTGGGCGGAGGTGCGGATTCCCGCGTAGGGGAATGCCCCGTGGGGCTGGTACCGGGTGCTCTGGATGGCGAGGACCGCCTTCTTGATGAGATCGGGCCGGAAGTCCTCGTCAAAGGCCGGCGGGAGCCGGACCTTCTTTTTTACCCCGCCCTTCAGATCCTTGAGTTCAGCGAGCATCCTTTCCTCACCCCTGCTTGCTCTGGGTGCTCACGTGCTGGATCACCGGCACCCGGAACTTGTGTTCGCCCTGCCTCACCGCGGGCCGGATCCGGACAAGCCTCTTCGCCGGGCCGGGGATGGATCCCTTGACGAGGAGGTACTGGTTCCGAACCTCGCCGTAGTGGAGGAAGCCCCCGGCCGGGGTGACCTCCCCTCCGTTGTCGCCGATCTTGAGGATGCGTTTGTTCGGCTCGGTCCGCTGCTGGTAGCCGGTCTGCCCGAGCATCGGGACCTGCCACCGGATGTGGTGGGGGTGCCACGGGCCGAGGGTACCGACGATACGAGCCCTGCCCACCCGGTGCTTCCGCTTCCGGAGCTTGACGCCCCAGCGCTTCACGGGACCCTGGGTCCCCTTCCCCTTGGTAACGGCCGTCACGTCCACGTACTGGCCGGCCTTCACCACGTCCCCGGCCTTGACCTCTTTCCCGAGGACCGACTTCGCGAACTCGAACCGCTTCGCGAGGTTGTCCCCGGCGATCCGGATCTCGAGGAGCTCGGGGGTCTTCTTGGGGATGCCCGTGACCATCCCGGGCTGCGTCTGCACGACGGCCCTGAGGTCGACGATGTCACCCGAGGCGATCCCCTTCTCCATCTCAGCGAGGATGGCCGTCCGGTCATGCTCCTTCGGCACGGCGATCCGGCGGGAGAGCGAGGGGTCCAGGGCCTCTGACCAGACCTCTGTGAGGGGCCTCGGCCCGAAGCTGTCCTCCGTGTACGCGCGGATGGCCGTGACCCGGAGTGCCGGGACCTCCACGACGGTGACCGGGACCACCACGTCCCTCCCCTCGGTGGGGCTGCTCTTGTGGTCATCGACCATGACCACGTGGGTCATGCCCACCTTGTAGCCCGCGAAGGCCTGGAGGAAGGGTGCCCCTTCGAGCTCCTGCCATGACTTGTACCGCGGAACCTGGCTCTTCGCCCGTTTCCGGGGGCTGTAGGCCAGGGAACCCTTCCTCGGCTGTCTTGTTTTTCCCATACTCTGTCCGTCCTTGTTCCAGGCGCGAAAGACCAGGCTTTCGCGCGAACACCACTCTTTTGATCTCTTCCAGCTGAGAAACCCCGCCGGAGCTTCCGGGGGATGGCCGGCCATTCGGGTCGGCGAGAAGTGGCTCTGGGATGGGGCGGTTCGCCCGGGCGCACTGCCCGGTCCCGCGAAGTTTCGCGGAGATTTTCGCGAAGAGCGCCTGATCGTTCACCGCGTACCGGTTAACCGGTACAGGGCACGTTCAGAGACGTTGGCCCTTGAGCGGCGACATCAGATCCGACTTCCGTCAGCCGTTGTGCCCGTCGGCACAACTCGGTTCTGTTCAACCTCCTGTGAAGGCGGGGATACCCTCTGCCTGTCAGGCGGCTTCCTATAAAATTGATTGGAGAGGGATATAAATTTATGGACGAAGGCCTCCCGGGAACCGCGAAGGGGGGGGTGAGATGGGAAGGACTCGCGACTTCGTCGCTCCAGGTCGGGTTCTGATGAATCCTCCCTCTTACGAACACCTGCCGCTGCTATAGTCCACGGCGGTGGTAGCGGATGAGAAAACAATCAGGTTTTCAAAACCTCCCTGGTCGCACCCCGCCAGATGGCGGGTTGCTCCAGCTCGGTTTCTCGCGACTTCGTCGCTTCAAAACCTCCCTCACCCGAAGTAGAGTTCCCCGTCGTCGTTGATGTAGACCTCGACGTCCTCCCGGATGAACCGGGCCTTGAAGCGCTCCGGATTTGAGTCCCTCATCTGGTTGATGAGGGAAATGGTGTCGTACTTCACCTTGATCCCGAGGTTCTCGGCCTCGCCGTACACGGACTTCGCGGCGTCGAGGAGGTCCGTCCCGGCCTTGATGGTCGTGAGGTGGGTGGCGTCCAGGGTATAGAGGAACTCGAGGGTTTCCTTGGACCGCCGTATGTTTTCGAGGGCGGCCTTCTCGATGGTGCAGACATTCGCCTTCGATGTCCCGATGATATCGGCGATCTGCTGCTGGGTCAGCCCCTTCTTCCGGTACCGGAGGACCTCCTTCTGCCGTTCGGTGAGGAGACTGTCTTTCATTATGAGATAGTTCTTCCCTTCCGATTTAACACTTTTGATTAACTCAGGACAGCTCCGGAGACTTATGAAGCGGCGATCCGATCCCTCCCAGGAAGCAGATCCGGATGCTCCCCGCAAAGCCTTGTCACCTTTCCGTATCTTCCCCGGTGCAGAATCGAGATCTCACCCCCTGGACTCAGATCCAGACATTTCCCCGGGCCATCATCCGGAACCTGTCATTCCGAATCCGTAATATGTCCGGCAGATGACCCGAGTGCCCACGATGGTTTCGAGACTCTCACCGGCAACGCATCCGGGCTCCCCGCCGGAATCGGAATTCTCACGCGGTTTCACAAGTTTTATGTGTAGTTTGACCGATACCTACGATGTTATCCAACGTCAGAGGTGGAAAAAATGGTTGTAAAAGTCGGAGTTGCCAAACTCGGCAACATTGCAAGCGGTGTAATGGCAGAACTGCTCCTTGATGAGCGCGCTGACCGCGAGGACATGCAGACCTTCATGGCCACGAGCGGGACGAAGCTCCAGCCCGAGGATATCGAGCGTGTCGTCTCCAACATGAAGGCCTGGAAGCCGGACTTCTGCATCGTCGTCTCCCCGAACGGGGTTCTCCCCGGCCCGACGGGTGCCCGGGAGTCCCTCCTTGCGGCAGGCATCCCCTGCATCATCATCACCGATGATATCACGACGAAGAAGGAGGAGTTCGAGAAGATCAAGGCCTCCAAGTTCGGCTACATCATCATGAAGGCCGACGCCATGATCGGGGCCCGGCGGGAGTTCCTCGACCCCATCGAGATGGCCGACTACAACGGGAACCTGATCAAGGTCCTCGCCTGCACCGGCGCCTTCCGGAAGCTCCAGAACGAGCTCGACAAGGTCATCGACCAGGTAAAGATGGGCAAGAAGGGCGACGCCCTCGTCCTCCCCAAGGTCGCCATCTCCTCGGACTCCGCCGTGAAGGGCGAGTTCAACAACCCCTATGCCCTCGCCAAGGCCCGGGCTGCCTACGAGATCGCCCAGGCGGTCGCCGGCGTGAACGTCAAGGGCTGCTTCATGACGAAGGAGTACGTGGACTACGTCCCCATCGTCACCTCGGCCCACGAGATGATGCGCATGGCGGCGAACCTCTGCGACCAGGCCCGTGAGCTCGAGAAGGGCATGGACGCGGTCATCCGGAAGCCCCACAAGAAGGACGGCGTCATCGTCTCAAAGACGAAGCTCGTCAGCAAGCCCGAGTAAACACAAATTTCAATCTCTTTTTCTGCAAGGTTACCCGGATTTTAGGAGATTACCTCTCCTTCCATTCCCGGAACATTCTCGCCAGGTTCTCCGGGAGCGTGAGGATCACCGGCTCGAGGTGGAGGCGTTCCATGAAGGCCGAGTCACTCATGGAGGAGGGATTGGGATTGATACGGGCGATGAGGGAGCAGAAGGCCGAGAAGCCCCCGTTGCACCCTTCCCGGTCGAAAAAGAGGGCGAAATTGAAGGCGTAAGTGCCCAGGTCCCGGTAGAACGAGATGAAACCAAGGAGATCCCGGGCGAGGTCCGGGATGAGGGGCCTGAGCCCCGGAAGGTGAGAGACGGGCAGGACCCCCCGGATCTCCTTCTCGCCGAGGGGGACGGCCTGGGCATGCCAGAAAATTCTTCCCTCCTTAAGGATCCGGCCCGCGTCGCGCTCGGCCCTCCGGAGGTCGTCCCAGTACGTCCTTTCCCGTTTCCGGAGGTATTCCTCGCTCCCTGCCAGGTACCTGGCCGCGAGGGGTGCCGGGCGGGAATCCACAAGTCCCTGGAGGTGGGGGTGGGCGAGGCTCGCCCCTGCCGAAGGGAGGAAGTTCCAGTTGATGGATGGATAGCCGTCACGGCCCAGAAGGGATGCGAGCTGCCCTGAGAAGGCATCCTCGAGCTGCCTCTCCGTGAGGGAGGAGCCGCTGTGGTCCGGGGAGATCACGGTCACCGTGTGCCACTCGGCGAAGGGGTAGAGGTTCGGGAAGGTGACGCTCTCCCCGACGAGGATCCTCTTCCCGTCGGGGAAGGTCGGGGTTGCCCCGGCGAGGTTCGCCTCGCAGAAGGGGCACCCCTCGGTGGGGAACTCGAGGGAACAGGCTCGGTCGATGCCCCTCTTGCTCCGCTCCGAGCTTATCCTGCAGCTGAGACCGGTGAGCGTCTCCCGCCGGAGGTGGAGTTTGCCCTTCCCCGTCTCCACGACCCGCTCGGTGAACATATGCGATAAGAGAACGAACGACGGGTCCCTATAAGAAACCAGCGGGATAATCGGCGAAAAAAAGGGGTGATGCTGTTCCGACCTCAGACGACGTACTTGCCGAGGAGCCGGATGGAGTTCGTCATGTCCGGCCCGAGCGGGGAACCGAAGATGATCTGGGTGACGCCGGCCTTGGTCAGCTCATCGCACTTCTGCTTGACCATGTCGGGGGTCCCGGCGATGGTAAAGGCGTCGATCTCCTTGTCGCTGACGAGCTCGCCAACGGTCTTGAAGTCGAACTTGCCGAGGGCTGTCTTGATCTTGGCCACGTTGTCCAGGTTGAGGCCGTGGCGGGTGAGGAGCTCGGGCGGTGAACCGGCGGCGATGAAGGCTGCGACGATCTTCGCGGCGTTCCGGGCCTTCTTCACGTCGCGGTCGATGGACATGGCGGTGTAGGCACCGATGTCAAAGCCCTTCTTCCCGACGGCATCGGTGGCCTTCCTGATGATGGGGATGGCAACCTGGAAGTCCTTCGGGTTGGACGCGTTGATGAGAGCCCCGTCGCCGACCCTGCCGGCGAGGTCCAGAACCTTCGGGCCCTGGGCGCCGACGTAGACCTTGACTCCCTTCTTCTTGTCCGGGAGGTTCACGCCGGTGAGCTTGGCACCCTGGTACTTGAAGAACGCCATCTCGGGGGTCTTGAGCTCCTCGCCTGCGCAGAGCTTCCGGATGACCTTGATCGCCTCTTCGAGGCGGGCAACCGGCTTCTCTCCCTGGATCCCGATCTTCGGGAGGGTCGAGAGGTCACCGGGGCCGATACCGAGGACCGCACGCCCGTCGGAGATCTCGTCGAGGGTGCAGATGAAGGAGGCCATGGCCGCCGGGGTGTCGGTGAAGGAGTTCATGATACCCGGGCCCATCTGGAGGGTCGTGGTCTCCTTCGCGATCATGGCGAGGGTGGGGTAGCAGTGGCGGTTGTTGTAGTGGTTGGTAATCCATGCAAAGTCAATGTCCTTGTTCTCGGCAAGCTTGCAGAACTTGACGACATTCCTGACATTGACGTTTCCGGGGACGAATTCTATTCCGTAAGACAAGGCTTTCACCTCAGCACAGTATACCGACACAAGAGGTAATATATATTATCATTTTGTGCCGCCTTCTCAATCGGGCGCCTCTACGGCAATGGATTCGGGGAATTCCCGGGATACAGGGGGACATCGGGAAATCCTCCCCTTCCCCCGTTTGAACTCCCCCCGTATGCCCTGGGCGGAGAGGGAAATGCCGGGAATCCGGCCGATCCCTGTCCTTCCGTCGTGGGCGGATCAGACATCCACCAACCTTATACGCCGGGAGGTCGGATCTATGGGAAGAGGAACTATTTAGCCCGCTGTCTCCTAGATACGAGCATGCGGGATCGTTCCCTTTTCGGGGACTGAACCGGCCATGCGGATACTTGCCATCGGCCTCGGGGGTGCAGGGGCGCGGATAGTAGATACCCTCTACGGGCAGGACATGCAGGGAAGCATCCACTGCATGGCGGCCATCGCCGTTGATTTCGATGCCGATACCCTCCAGCGCTTAAAACACCTCCCGCCGGCCGCCCGTATCCACTTCCCCCCCATCGACCCCACCACCCCCTACGACGTCCAGACAACCATCGACA
>DATGDI010000112.1:0-2960 GCA_035310965.1 Methanomicrobiales archaeon | reverse complement strand
ACGATATTCTCGATCTTCAGGGAGTCCTCGGGTCTGCCTTTCATGGTATATAAAAGGAGATAAATGGTATATAAAGAAGTGGGTTTGCCCAGAGGGATCCATCCCCTGGTCCAGAGGGGCCCCTCCCCCCCTGGACAGGAGAAGCCGCTTCGCGCCTTTTCCTCCCTGGACGGTCCCGGCTCAGTTCAGAGGGGCCCCTATCCCCCCTGAACAATCCCGGCTCTTTCGGACCCGGGATTCCTTCGGACCCGGGGTTTAGTCCAGAGGGTCCCTATCCCCCTGGACGGTCCCGGCCCTGCGGGCCCGGGACCTATTCCTCCAGGGTGGAGATGTCGCCGGGGTCCATGCCCAGCTCCTTGGCCTTGAGGACCCGGCGCATGATCTTCCCTGACCGAGTCTTGGGGAGCTTGTCCACGAACTCGATGTCCTCGGGCTGGGCGATGGGGCCGAGGGTCATCCGGACATGGTACTTCAGGTCCTGCTTCAGCTTGTCCGTCGCCTTCTGCCCGATCTTCAGGATGACGAAGGCCTTGATGAGGTTGCCCTTGAGGGCGTCGGGCTTCCCGATGACCGCCGCCTCTGCCACGGCCTGGTGGGAGACAAGGGCACTCTCCACCTCCGCGGTCCCGATGTTGTGGCCCGCGACGATGATGATGTCATCGGCCCTCCCGAGGATCATGATGTACCCGTCCTTCCCTTTCACCGCGAGGTCCCCGACGGTATACACATCCGGGATGGTCTCCCAGTACTTCCGGTACCGCTCGTCGTTCTTGTAGATGGTCCGGAACATGGCCGGCCAGGGGTTCCTGATAATGAGGAACCCGAGTTTCCCCGGGTCGAGGGACCTTCCCGCCTTGTCCACCACGTCGGGGATAACCCCGGGGATCCCCTTTCCCGCAAAGCCGGGCCGCATCTTCTCCCCGACGAAGGTCGTGATCATCTGCATGCCCGTCTCGGTTTGCCACCAGGTATCCACGATGGGACAGTTCTTCTTGCCTATCACCCGGTAATACCACTCGAAGGCCTCGGGGTTCAGGGGTTCCCCGACCGACCCGAGGATCCGGAGGCAGGAGAGGTCGTACTTGTTCGGCCAGTCCTCCCCCATCTTCATGAACATGCGGATGGCCGTGGGGGCGGTGTAGAAGATGGTGATCCCCGTGTCCTGGATGAGCTTCCAGAAGGCCCCGGCGTCGGGGTAATCGGGAACGACCTCGCCGAAGAAGACCGTGGCCCCGGCGGCGAGGGGTCCGTAGAGGATGTAGGAGTGCCCGGTGATCCATCCCACGTCGGCGGTGCACCAGTAGATGTCATCCTCCTTCAGGTCAAAGACCACCTTGCTCGTGTAGTAGGTCCCCACCATGTACCCCGCACAGGTGTGGATGACCCCCTTGGGCGCCCCCGTCGAGCCGCTCGTGTAGAGGACGAAGAGGGGATCCTCGGCGTCCATCACCTCGGGCTTGCAGTACGGCTCCACCCCCTCCATGAGATCCTCGAAGTCGATCTCGATGCCGGAGTGGATCTCCACCTTCGGCTCCTTTCTCCGGAGGACGACGATCCTCTCCACGCTCGGGGCGTTGATGATGGCCTCCTCGACGATGGTCTTCAGGGGGATGGTCTTCCCGCGCCGGAACCCGATGTCCGCCGTGATGACCACCTTCGACTCGGTGTCGTTGATCCGGTAATTGAGGGCGGTCACGCCGAACCCGCCGAAGACGACGCTGTGGACGGCGCCAATCCGGGCGCAGCCGAGCATGGCGATGAGCTGCTCGGGGATCATGGGCATGTAGATGCAGACCCGGTCGCCCTTTCCGATGCCGAGCCTTTTGAGGCCGTTTGCGAACCGGTTCACATCCCGGTAGAGCATCTGGTAGGTGTAGATCCGTTCCTCGCCGTTCTCACCCTTCCAGATGAGAGCCACCTTGTTCCGCCGGTGGTTGTTGACATGGCGATCCAGGCAGTTGTACGTGATGTTCAGCTTGGCACCGACGAACCACTTGGCATAGGGGTACTGCCAGTCGAGGACCTTCTTCCACGGGCTGTACCAGTCGAGCTCCTTCGCCACCTTCGCCCAGAACCCCTCGGGATCCTTGACGAACCTCTCATACTCCTCGTCGTAATCCCTGACCCAGGCCTTCTCGCGGTACTCGGGGCGAGGCGTGTAGTACTTCGCCTCCTCAACGAGTTTCACGTCGAACTGATCCACCATCGGGGCATCCCCTATTCTACATTATTAATCATGATGAATGTCTATATTAATTTTCTGATTTTCGGCCGGCCCACCGTCGTTTACCGTCATCCTTTCGGACGTCCTCCCGAAGGCCCCGACTCCGTATCAGGGGGATCCAGGAGGCCTCCACGAGAATTTGCGGCATTGAATTCGACCCGCCATCGCGCGAGCCTCTCCGGCGGCGGGAAGGATTCATTCCGCAAAAGGCCGTGCAATACTTCCCCATGCAGTCAAGGGATTTAAATCCCGAGGATTCATCTCTCTCCGGTGAACCCATGCCAGGAACCATGGAATTCAGGCTTGTTGCGATCGAGAAGCCCGAGGACGTGAACTTCATCCTCGGCCAGTCCCACTTCATCAAGACCGTCGAGGATATCGCGGAGGCAGTCGTGGGATCCGTGCCCGGCGCGAAGTTCGGCCTCGCCTTTTGCGAGTCATCCGGGGATTGCCTCGTCCGGGCGGAGGGGAACGACGACAATCTGAAGAACCTCGCCGTAAAAAACGCCCTCGACATTGGCGCGGGCCACTCCTTCATCCTCTTCCTGAAAGACTGTTTCCCCATCAACGTCCTCAATGCGGTGAAGGGCGTCCAGGAGGTCTGTAGCATCTACTGCGCGACGGCGAACCCGGTGGAGGTTATCATCGCGGAATCTGCTACTGGCCGCGGTATCCTCGGGGTTATTGACGGGGCGAAGCCGAAGGGTGTCGAGGGGCCCGACGAAGTGGCCTGGCG
>DATGDI010000111.1:0-17166 GCA_035310965.1 Methanomicrobiales archaeon | reverse complement strand
TAATATAACAAGCGAGATTCGGGATAAGATTTTTTCAGGGTTGTAAGAAAACCCCGTTTATAAACCCTTATCTTCCCTCCCGCCCACCCCTCCAAACATGACGGGTACCGAAACGGCCGCCGTGGAGACGGTGGCGGGCCTCATGGCTCTCTCTGCAAGGACCGCCCCGAAGGCGAAGGGCCAGGACGCCCTCGTCACCCGGGTCCTCGCAGGGGACGAGCTGAAGGAGCTCTCCCGGGGGATGGATGCCCTCGGGACCGACCGGGGGATCCGGTTCTTCCTCCGGGACGCACGGAACGTCGGGGAAAGCGATGCCTGCCTTCTCCTCGGGATGCGGAGGGAGCCGACTGCCGGGCTCGACTGCGGGGCCTGCGGCTATGCCACCTGCGCCGAGATGCTGAGAGAGGACCCGAAGAAGAATCCCACCCTGTTTTCCGGGCCGAACTGCGCCGTGCGGATGGCCGACCTCGGCATCGCCCTCGGCTCGGCGGTGAAGACCGCGTCGATCCACAACGTTGACAACCGGGTGATGTTCTCGGCGGGTGCCACCGGCCTCGCCCTCGGGCTCCTGCCCGGGTGCACCGTCGGCTACGGCATCCCGCTCTCGGCATCGGGGAAGAACATCTTCTTCGACCGGAAGGACAAGTAGGAGATATCATGGTCAAGCTGACGATCAGGGGCGGGGATCTGGACCTCGTGGAGTACGACCTCCAGCCCTTCCGGCCCGGTGAGCAGATGAACACCCTCGGCTTCGAGAAGAAGAAATTCAGCCTGAAGCCCGTGAAGGGCACTGTCCGGGTGAAAGCCCCCGCCCGGATCCATCTTACGGTGCTCGACATGAACCGGTTCGCCCCGGGGAAGCCTGGCGGAGGGGGCGTGGGATTCGCGCTGCAGGTGTACTGCACCGCCGAGGTCTCCTGCATCCCGAAGGGGGTGGAGATTGACTATAACCGAGCACCGGTTCTCCGCCATCATGTCGAGATCTTCAGGAAGGCGGTGGGGTACAGGGGAGGGTTCCGGATCAAGGCCCGGGACCACGAGTACCACCACGTCGGGATGGGTTCCACCTCTACTATCTCCATTGCGGCCCTGAACGCCATGAACCGGGCGGTGGGATCCCCCCTCAACTCTGACGAGCTCCGGCTCCTCATGGGGTACAACTTCGTGGAGGAGACCGGGGAAGGGAAGATTGCCTTCGCCTTCGAGACCGGGGTCGGCCCGGCGGTCTCCTCCCACGGCGGGATGGCGGTCATGGGGGACGACCTGGCCCTCGTGTACCGGCACGCCTTCGCCGAGGGACAGAAGGTCTTCATCGTCATCCCGACCTCGGACATCTCCTCTGCGGGCACGAGGGAGATCGAGCTCCTCATGAACCGGGGCCGGAGCCTGGACTACATGGACCGGGAGGTGAAGTGCCACATGGTCATGATGGACCTCATCCCGGCCCTCGAACGAGGGGACGTGAAGAAGGCAGGGAAGATCTTCTGGGAGATCGAGTTCCGGGGATCCAAGCGGGCCGAGGTGGAGCACCACGGCTTCCGCATCTACCAGTACATGTCGAAGATCCGCGAGGCCGGCTTTGATTTCGTGGGCATGTCCTCGGTGGGGCCGACCATCGCGGTCATCACAGACCGGAGCCGGAAGGATCTCGAGAAGGCGATCAAGCCCCTCAACCTCAAGGTCGCCGTGGAGACGAAGATAGACAATAAGGGGATGGTCATCGGGAAGAAGGGTTGAAAACCGGGCAAACCCTGAGAGAGAACATCGCCCCGGGGACCTTGCACCCGGGCCTTTAACCGGAGCCCATCTCTTTCCGGAGGGCAGGGGTAAAAACCGGCAGCTCCTCCCTCCTCACGATGTGCGAGTGCGATCCGGATCCGTCCTTGCCGAACCCCACCGCCATCCCCCTGGTGTTGAAGGACACTCCGGGGGTGCCATCGCGGTCGAGGAGGATGATCCCGGCCGTATCCGGCCCGAAGAGCCGGGAGAGCCCAGAGATTTCCACTTCCGCAGCGGCCTGCGCCCTCATCCCACCGGCCATCCGGAGTACAGCCCGGAGCGAGAGCCCATACCGGGCGATGGCCTCGCCGATCCCTGATGCTGAAGCGGCTCCGGCTCCCCGCATCGCGTAGAAGCCCTGCCCGACGACAGGAGAATCCCCGACCCTCCCCGGGATCTTGAAAGCGAGGCCGCCGGTGCTCGTCGCCGCGGCAAACCTCCCCTCCCCGTCCATGGCCACAGCCCCGACGGTGTCTCCCTCCCGTGCCCGGGTCGGGCCGGGTCCGGGCTCATGGACCCACCGGTGATCGGGGGACTCGAGATACTCCCTTCTCTTCCTCTCGATTTCCTCCCGGCGCGATGCATCGGGACGGATCTCCCCCGAGAGGCCGAAGGCTCCGGCAAGCCTTCCCGCCCCGTGCCCCACCACGAGGATATTCTCCGTCCTCTCCATGACCACCCTCGCGAGCCGGATCGGGTGCAGGACCGAGCGGACCGCAGCCACCCCTCCCACCCTCAGGGTTTCGCCGTCCATGAGGCCGGCATCGAGCTCGAAATCTCCGTCCAGGTTCGGGAGCGCCCCCCTTCCGGCGATGAAGACCCCTGATTCCTCGAGGGTCGCGACGGCCTCGACCACGGCATCCACCGCGGTTCCGTCCCGCATGGCCGAGAGGCCGGCCTCAATCGCTCCCGTGAGGACCGGTACCACCTCCCCCTCCCTGCCTTCCTCCGCGTCCCACCGGCCGACACCGCCGTGGACGAGGATCCGCCCCTTCATACCATGCCCTTCTGCGGTGCACGGGATACATAAGAATCGGTCATGCGTGCGGGAAGGCCAGCCGGTGCTCTCAGTCCCCGCCGCCGAGCATCCGGTTCATGGCCTTTACCGCGGTCTTCGCGGCGCCCATGGCGAGGATGACCGTCGCCGCACCCGTCGCCACGTCCCCGCCCGCGAAGACACGGGGGATGGAGGTCCTCCCCTCCCCGTCCACGACCACGTTCCCGAGCCTCCCGCACTCGAGCCCCGTGAGGCACCGGGGGAGGAGGGGGTTCGGGGAGGTCCCGATGGCCACGATGAACACGTCGGCCTCCACGGTGAATTCGCTCCCTTCCACCGGTTCGAACCACCCCCGGCCGTCCTCCTCGCCGCAGAGCCGCATCCGGTGGCACTCAACCCCCTCCACCCGGTCCTTCCCGATGACCCGGACGGGGTTTGCGCAGGTGAGGAACTCCACCCCCTCCTCCTTCGCATGGTGGATCTCGGCCCTCCGGGCCGGCATGTCCTCCTCGCGCCGCCTGTAGATGAGGGTGGCACGGGCCCCCATCCTCCGGGCCACCCGGGTGGCGTCCAGGGCGACGTTCCCCCCGCCCACCACGGCGACATGACACCCCCGTCTCACCGGGGTGTCGTACTCGGGGAACCGATCGGCGTGCATCAGGTTCACCCGGGTGAGGAACTCGTTTGCCGAGTAGACCCCGTTCAGGTGCTCCCCCGGGATATTCATGAAGAAGGGAAGGCCGGCGCCCGTCGCGACATAGACCGCGTCGAAGGCGAGGAGGTCCCCGATGGGGACGCTCTTTCCCGCCAGGTGGTTCAGGCGCAGGTCCACGCCGAGGGCGAGGACCGATTCGATCTCGGTCTTCACGACCTCCCGGGGGAGCCGGAAGGAGGGAATGCCGTACATGAGGACCCCGCCCGCCTCGTGGAGGGATTCGTACAGGGTGACCGCGTGGCCCGAGCGGGCGAGCTCCGCGGCGGCGGTCAGGCCCGAGGGGCCCGACCCGACGATGGCGACCCGCCTCCCGGTCGGGGGGGCGACGGGGGGGAGCTCCACGCCGCTCTCCCGTTCCCAGTCGGCCACGAACCGCTCGAGCTTCCCGATGGCGAGGGGCCGGTCCTTCACCCCGAGGATGCAGACCCCCTCGCACTGGATCTCCTGGGGGCACACCCTCCCGCAAATCGCCGGGAGCATGTTCTCGGCCTTCAGGATCCGGGCGGCCGCCCGGAAGTCCCCCTCCGCGACGGCCTGGACAAAGGCCGGTATGTCGATGGAGACCGGGCAGCCCCCGACGCAGCCCGGCTTCTTGCAGGCCAGGCACCGGCCCGCCTCCTCGACCGCCTCATCGGCGGAGAATCCCTTCTCCACCTCGGAGAAGTTTCCCTCGAGGTTCCCCTCACCGCACCCCCCGCCGGTCATCTCCCCGCCCCGCACGGGCCGGCGTGGCGATGCTCCACGGCCCTCTTCTCCTCGTCGAGGTACATCCGCTGCCGGGACATGAGGGCGTCGAAGTCCACCTGGTGAGCATCGAACTCGGGGCCGTCCACGCAGGCGAACCGGGTCTTCCCCCCTACGAGGACCCGGCAGGAACCGCACATCCCCGTCCCGTCGACCATGATGGGGTTTAAGGACACGAAGGTGCGGATCCCCTGCGGCCTCGTCACGTCGGAGGTGACCTTCATCATGATGGCCGGCCCGATGATCCAGACGGCATCCAGGTGCTCCCGGGCCATGACCTCCTTGAGCAGGTCCGCCGCAAAGCCCTTGCGCCCGAGGGTTCCGTCATCGGTGGCGGTGAGGACCTCGTCGCAGGATTCCCGCATCTCCTCCTCGAGGATCATGAAGGGTGCCGAACGGGCGCCGAGGATACCGATGACCCGGTTGCCGGCCCCCCGGAGGGCTCTCGCGATGATGGGGGCCCCGGCGATTCCCACCCCTCCACCGATCACGGCACAGGTCCCGTAGGTCTTTGCCTCGGTAGGCTTCCCGAGGGGACCCACCACGTCACGGATATCCTCCCCCGCCGAGAGGAGGGAGAGCCGGGTGGTCGTCTTTCCCACGGTCATGAAGATGACCCGGACCCGGTCGCCCTTCACCGCCGAGACGGTGAGGGGGATCCGCTCCCCACACTCGTCCAGCCTGATGACGAGGAACTGCCCCGCCGCGGCGTTCCTCGCCACCTGCGGGGCCCGGATCCACATCTGGAAGACCCGTTCCGAGAACCGGAAAACCTCCTCAACGCGGTACATACCCTTCCCCCCGGGAGTACTGGAAATTTCTTTTACCCGTTGGATCTACTCGCTCTTTAGCTTACGCACCCGCACCGCCACCCCGTGCCGGGAACGGCTCATCTCCGGCCCCCCCATGGCCGCCCGGCCGGTGGCGGAGAGCCCCTTCCCCAGGACGAGGACCTCGTCCCCCTCCCGGATCCCCTCGTCGGCCGAGATGACTCCGGGCGCGAGGATGTCCCCCTTCGGGGTGAAGGCGTCGATCCTCACCCTGTACACCTCGGGGAGGAGGGCCCACCCGTCAAAGGTCGGGCGGAGGAGGCCGGTTCCTGCGTCGATGGTAAAGAGGATCTTTCCCGCCTTCTCCACCCTCTCCTGGGGGGGCCTTCCCCTCACGGTCATCCCCCGGGTCTCGACCGCGACCCCGAGCTGCCAGGCGAGAACTCCGCGGACCATGTCGGAGGATCGCCTCCTCTCCCCCTCGAGGGCCGCATCGAGGGCGGCGAGGGAGGCGGGATCCGCCGGGTGAGGCCCGGCGGTCACCTCGAGGGAGATCCCGCAGGCATCCGCCGCCATCTGCGCCGCCACGAGGGCACCCCCCTCCAGGTGGGCGATGATTCGCCGGTACGGGTGCCGGGCGAGGTACCCCGCGATGACCGACGAGACCAGGGCGAGTTCCTCCCTGTCCCAGTGGCCCGTGACCGGGATATCGTAGTGGGCGGCGGGGTACACCCGTTCCAGCTCCCGGGGCACGAGGCCCAGCGGCGATGTCACGATGAGCTCGTGCGCCCTCCCTCTGATCGCCTTCATGAACCGGTGGTGGGAGAGGGAGGTGGAGTACGGCTTCCGGGCAGAGCAGGGGAGGAGGACAGCGACGTCATGGACGGGAGGGAGCGATCGTTCCACGACCCTTCTCCCGAACCGCACCACCTCGATCCGCCGGAAAACTTCGGTGGTTGTGGCGAGGAGGGACCCTGACCTTGCCACCGGGGTGTACGGCTCGAGGAAGGATTCCTCCCGGTCGAGGAGCCGCAGGATGGCCACCTGGTCTGGATCGGACCTGCACCGTGCCTCGACCAGGTCGCGGAGCCTCGATTCGGCGATGAATCTCCGCACCAGGGCGAGCTCACGTTCCAGGGCGATCCGGTTGTGCCGGCCGATATCCCCTGATAAGCATCCCTCGCAACCGCAGACCCCGGCCCCTGTCAGATCCTCCGGAAGGATCCCTTCGGGGGTGCAGAAGTATCCCCTCACGGTGGCGAGATCCACGGCACAGGCATCGAAGAGGTCGAACCCCACGTACGCGAGGAGAGCGGCATTGGACGGGAGGGCCGAGGCAGGGGCGTACCAGGCAGTGTCGGGGGGGAGCCTTCCCTTGAGAGAGACGAGGTACCGCACAAAGTCACGGGGCCGGGAGAGGGTCGTCTGCCAGTTCGCAACGATGACAAGGTCCCCCGGGCTGACTTCCTCCCTTCCCAGCGGATGGACAACGACGGGGCTTTCGGTGCCGGGGTGGTGGTACCTTGATACAAACTCCGCATCTGCGGAAAGAGGGACGTTCGTCCCCGTCTCGCCGTCGAGCCCGGGAAAGACGTCGGGGATGTCGATGATCCCCGGTGTGCGGACCGAGTACCCCTCGCGGGAGAAGGTCCCCTCCCGGGCGAGGCAATCCCTCCGGCGGATATCAAAGAGGCTCAATGAGCACCTCTGCGCCGGGCACCTCACCTTTCACGAGATCCCCCCACTCGGGCTGGGTGAGGACGGTGAGGTGGATTCCTTCGTGATCCTTCAGCAGGGCGCGGATCCCGGCACACCCGCGGGCAACCATCTCGCGGTCCCAGGAGGGGATCTCTGACTGGCCGATGGGGAAGGTCTCTCCGAGTTCTTGCGGGTAGGGGCCGAAGGGGGGCCGGAAGAGGAAGGCGGTGTCGTACCCGGGAGGGACCTTTCCCGTGAGGCTGACGAGGACTTGCCCGGCGGCCGGGACCCTTCCCACGAGCCGGTGGTACCGGTGCACTTCGGTGCGCAGGCAGCTCTCGCTCCCCCGGTAGAAAAAACGCCTCTTGGAGGCCCGGTCGGACTGCTCGAGCTCCTCCCCGTGCCGGAGCAGAGCCCGGTACCCGTCGAGGAGCCGGGGGTGGCTCCGGCACCGGTCGTCGACGAGTTCCCAGAGGGTCCCCTCCCTGATGGCTTCACGGATCCGGGCCATCTCGCCCAGGGTCACCAAGAGGTTGTGCCTCGCGAGGAGGGCCTCCTTCCCGGGATCCCCTCTGAGATCCTCCGCCGACCGCCCCCGGCAGGCCTCGCAGGGGCAGGCGAGCTCGGTGATCTCCCCGATGTGGAGGGATCCCGACGGGGTCAGGTACCTCCCTTCCCTCGCAAAGAGGGCATAGGCCGCCGAGTCGAAGACATCGCAGCCCATGGCGACCGCGAGGGCGAGCATGGACGGGTGGCCTGCCCCGAAGAGGTGGACGCAGGCCGCGGGGGAGAGGCCGCGCTTTGCCGCGAGGACGACCTCGACAAGCTCCCGGTACCGGTAGGTCTCCATGAGGGGCACGACCCCGCCGATGGGGCAGAATCCGAACCCCATCCCCGAGACTGCCCTCCCGGCCTCCTCACGGAGGTCAGGGAACCTTCCGCCCTGGACCGGGGCGGCGAGGTTCTCCACGCCGACGGTATCAACCGCCTCCCGGATGCGTTCCAGGGTGACAATGAGATCTGATTCCGCCGTCCTCCGGTCGGCCCGGGGGGGTGTCGCGATGTCCAGGGGGACCAGGATCTCGCTCCCTGTGGATCGCTGGAAGAGGAGGGTCTCCCGGTTCGTGATCTCCACGTCCCCGTACACCGACTGCTGGAAAGCCCCCGAGTCGGTCATGATGACACCGTGAAAGCCGAGGACCCGGTGCAGCCCTTCCTCAAGGGCCCGCTCCCGGAAGCGATCGCTCGTCGCGAAGATGTAAGCATTCGTGATGATGGCCTCGGCTCCCATCGCCTGGATTTCCGCGGGCGGGATGAGGGGCAGGTGGGGGTTCACCACGGGAAAGAGGGCCGGGGTATGGACGGTCTTCTCCCCCACCTGGAGCCTCCCCAGCCTGCCCGCGATGTCCTTCTCGAGGAGCTCGAAGCGGATGGCCATCAGGGTTCCTTCTCGTCGAAGATCTGCCCCTCGAAGGTGAGCACCTCGACCCTCGGGGACTTCCAGGACCCGGGGGGCAGCCCGGCCTTCACGCAGGTGTGGTCCAGGAATTCGCAGGCGGTCCAGCGGTACTCGGTAGCCACCTGCGGGAGGAGGAGGCCGCTCCTCCCCATCCCCTGGGCGATGAGGCCGTGGACCCCGACCCGGACGCAGTTCTCCCGGCCTTCCGGTGATCCGCCCATCGGTTCGGGCACCGAGAGGACCGTGACCTCCACGTGGATCCGGGGGAGATCCTCCGGCTCCACGGGCGGGAACCGGGGGTCCTGGAGGGCCGCGGAGGCCGCCGCCTCCGGGATCGCCTCCCTGAGGGCCATCACCGGGTACGGGAGACCGATGCATCCCCGGAGATCCCCTGCCTCGGTCAGAGTGACAAAGACCCCCCTCTTCTCGGAAAAGACCGGCGGGAGGGGCGGGAGGGAGAACTTCCCGTGCCTCACCGAGGCCTCCAGGGCCTGCCGTGCAAGGGAGAGGGCGGCGGTACCCTCCTCCTCTGTGAGCGCCTTCATGAGAAATACATGGAGGGGCCACCGATATAATAGTGAATGGAGCCTGCCCCCCTTCCCTGCCGCGGGGACCTTCAGGAGAAATAAATAAGGGGGGCTCCCATATTCATGGGAGAGGGAGAGGGCGGCTGACGGTGGTTCTTCGGAACCGCTGAGGAAAGTCCCCCCACCGACCAGGCTCGCAGCCGCACCCACGTGCGGGTGGCGAGAGCCACGGCCATGACACAGAAACGGCACGGCCCGCCGCCAGCCATGACACGACCGATTCGTGGAGCGTAACGGCGGGAAGCGTTGAAACGGTGAACCCCTGCGGGTGCAAGCCAGAAACGGGCGATGGGCCGCCTGGTGCCCGCCCAGGTTTGGCGCACAGCTGAATGCCGCCATGAACAGAAGGGGGCTTACTCCTCCCACTCATTCTTCGAAGAATTCGCAAGAGTTATTTACTGCCCCTTTTATATTACTGTTATGCATATCCCGACGCCCGATGAGATCCGGGCCCGGCGGATGAATCTCAAACTGACCCAGACCGAGCTTGCCATGAAGGCAGGAATATCCCAATCGATGATCGCGAGGATCGAGTCAGACTCTGTTGATCCGCGGGTATCGACCCTGCGAAAGATAGTGGATGTCCTCTCAGAAAGCGGTAAGCCCCCCTACCGGGCGAAGGACGTCATGCACACGCCGGTCTATGCCGTCGGGCCCGCCGATCCCGTCTCCTTGGCCGTCGAGATCATGGAGAGAAACGATGTCTCCCAGCTCCCCATCATCGACGGGGGGGTCCCCATCGGATGCATCTCGGAATCGGCCATTGTCTCTGCCCTGGAAGCGGGGGGAATGCACGCCTCGGGCAGCCGGCCGGTGCGGGAGTTCATGGAACCCGGGTTCCCCACCGTGCCCCTCGAGGCAGACGTCCGGGACGTGGTCCACCTCCTCCGGGAGAACCACGCGGTCCTCGCCGTGGAGGGGGGCCGGGTGGCCGGCGTCATCACGAAGCACGACCTTATCCCGCTTTTTTCGTGACCCCGACCTGGGAGACCAGGTCCCGGAGAACCTTTGCGGGGTCCTCGGCCTTGACCACGCTCGAGGCGAGGAGTACCCCGGTCGTCCCGAGGTCGAGGGCGATCCGGACGCAGTCCCCCGTCTGGATCCCCGCGCCGGTGAGGACCTTCACCCCCGGGTTCACCCTCCTCGCCGCCTCCACGGATCGCCTGATAATCCCGGGGTCGGCCGTGCAGACCGAGACCCCGCTCCCGATGAGCTCGGGCGGCTCGATGGCGACATAGTCCGGCCCCAGGGCGGAGGCCGCCGCGGTGGTGGGATCGTTGTTCGTGCAGACCACCGTCTCGAGCTTCGCCTCCCGGGCCGCCTTCACACAGGCCTCGATCTCCGCGAGGGTGAGCCGCCGTTCGGAATGGTTGATGAGCGTCCCCACGGCCCCCGCGTGCCTGACCGCCGCGGCCGTCACGTGGCCGGTAAACGGTCCCGGGGGAACCCCGTCGATGTGCTGGGCGAAGACCGGTATCCGGAAGTGATGCGAGATGGGGTGGATCTCGGTATACACCGGGGCCATCCCGATCCGCACGCCGCTCTCCTCCGCGACCGTCTCCGCCGCCTCGGCGATGATCTGCCCCCGGCTTCCCATGCCCTGGGGAAGGGCCTTGCAGTTGATGAGGATGAATGGTTCTCCCATCGCGGTTCCCTGTACCATCACGAATCATCACGAACTATATAAAATAGTGCGATCACCTAAGTATGAGGGGTTTTCTCCGTCGAGGGGAACAGGAATGACGGGTTTTTTCCGTTCTCACCGCGAAACGGCGTATTCCAAAAAGGAGGAGGTGCACCGCCCGGTGCCGCCTGATGAGAGGAAAGGGAAGGGGGACCGGCTTCCATGACCGGGCCGGGGGACGAACCTGATACGTGGGCGATCTTCGGCGGGGCACGGGATCCCCAGGGGCTCGTGGAGGAGGGCATCGAGTTCTATACGAGGGGAAAGTACACGGATGCCCTGGACCGGTTCAATGCCGCCCTCGAGGAGGACCCGTCCTCCCCGGCGGCCTGGCTCAACAAGGGCGGTGCCCTCACCGTCCTCGGGAGGTACGAGGAGGCTCACCAGGCCTTTGAACGGGCCCTGGAGCTGGATGGCGGGAATCCCCTCGTCCTGCGCAACAAGGGCATCACCGAGATCTACCTCGGGAGGCTGGGGGATGCCATCCTCTCCTTCGACCGGGCCCTGGAGATCGATCCCTACGACGTCACCGCCCTCCTGAACCGGGGAATCGCCCTCGTGAAGGTGGGCAGGCACGCGGAAGGAATCGAGTGCTTCGACCTGGTCCTCGATATGGACCTCCGGAACACCATCGCCTGGGTGCAGAAGGGGAAGGCCATGGCCATTATGGGAAAGGGGCGGGAGGCCATCGAGCTCTTCGAGAAGGCTCTCGCCCTCAACCCGAGGGACCCGGAGGCCTGGCTCCACAAGGGGCTCGCCCTCGCGGGCATGGACGAGAAGGACAAGGCCCTCGCCGCCTATGACCGGGCCCTGGAGATCTCCCCCCACCTCCTCCCTGCCCTCACGGCCAAGGGAATCCTCCTCATCAAGAAGGGGGACTACGGGGGGGCCCTCGCGGTCATGGACGAGGCCATCGCCCTCGATTCAAGCGACCCGAACGCCTGGTTCGGGAGGGGGGTTACCCTGAAGATCCTCGGGCGGTACGATGACGCCCTCGCGAGTTTCGACCGGGCCCTGGCCATCAACCCGAAGGACGCCTCGGTTTACCAGGGGAAGGGGGATCTCCATGTCCTCGCCGGGCGGTACAAGGAGGCCCTGGAGTCCTACCTGAAGGCCCGGGACCTCGACCCGTCCCTCGCCGGTCCCCTGGAGGGGGCCATCGAGCGGTGCATCACCTTCGTGCAGTTCAACCTCGCCCAGTGGCGTGACCAGGGGCTCTTCCTCCTCTCCCAGGACGAGCCCGTGGAGGCCATCCGCTTCTTCGACCGGGTCCTCGAGGTGGAGCCGGAGCATGCCGAGGTCCTCCTCCGGAAGGGGGAGGCCCTCGAGGCCCTGGGAAGGAACGAGGAGGCCCTCGGGAGCCTGGACCGGCTCGTCCAGGTCAGCCCGAGGGACACCGCCGGGTGGCTCGCGCGGAGCGATGTTCTCATCCGGCTCGGGAGGCCCGAGGAGGCCGCCGTCTCCCTCGACGGGGTGATCCACGATCATCCCGAGATGAAGGATGCGCAGGCCCGGGAGGCATACACCCGGTCGGGGGATGCCATGACCGTCAGGGGGAACTTTGCCGGGGCCCTCTCGGCCTACGAGAGCGCCCTCGCCATGGCCCCGACGAACCCGCAGGCCCTGGTGGGAAAGGGCCGGGCCCTTGTCATGCTCGACCGCCCCGTCGAGGCGGCCTCGGTCTTCGACCGGGCCCTCATGCTCGAGCCGGAAAATCCCGACATCTGGGTGAAAAAGGGGATCGTGCTCGACATCATGGGCCGGTTCGACGAGGCCGTCGCCTGCTACGAGCATGCCCTCGCCCTCAGGCCCCGTGACGCGGACTCCTGGTTCAACCTGGGCCTCACCCTCCTCAACAAGAGCGAGTTCGAGGAGGCGGTGAAGGCCTTCGACCATGCCCTGGAGGCCGACCCCCGGAACGCCGAGGCGTACTACAACCGGGGGGTGGCCCTCCTCGGCCTCAGGAAGTACGAGAAGTCCCTCATGTCCTTTAACAAGGCGGTGGAGATCGATGATACCGTGCCCGAATTCTGGCACAGCAAGGGCTGTGTCCACGGGATCCTCCGGGACTTCAACGAGGCCATGCGGGACATCGACAAGGCCATCGCCCTCAACCCCAAGTTCGCCCTCGCCTGGAGGTCCCGCGGGCTGTTCCTCCAGTTCCTCGGGAAGCTCCCGGAGGCGGTCACCTCCTACGAGCGGTCCCTCGACCTCGAGTTCGATATCGAGACCGAGCAGATGAAGGACACCATCAGGGGGAAGATCTGACCGGATTCCCGTTATTTGAGCAAATTCCATCTCCTCCTCAGCTCATCACACTTCCCTTCTAACAGGCCTATCCCCAAGCTGGGGACGCCGCGGCGGCGGGGGTGAGCGGAGCGAACCTCGCGACTTCATCGCTCCAGGTCGGGTTCTGATGAACCCTCCGGGTCGCACCCCGCCCGATGGCGGGTTGCTCCAGGTCGGGTTCTGATGAACCCTCCCTCCCCCAGGAGCGTCCGAATGTTAAAATTACGATTAGATTTCCTTGGAAAAGGGATAATCGGAATTACTTCTTGATCGATATGATATCCCCGAAGGTGGTGGTGATCCCCTTCCCCTTCGGGGATTTCACCTCCTCCTTTGCCGATTCAAGGAGGGAAATGCCAAGGACCTTCTCGAGCTTCTTCCTGAGCTCCTCCTCGGGGATGAGATCCCCCTTCTCGACCTTCTTGATGAGGAGTTCCCGTTCCATGATCTCGAGGGCGAGCTGCTTCTGGGTCCAGCCCTTCGCCGCCCGGGCGTTGCGGATCCGGTCCGCATAGTCCTCGGCGATGTCCCCCTCCATCCGGTCGAAGAGGTCCCTCCTCCTCCGCTGTACAGGGGGCTGGGGTGCCGGCGGGCCTCCCGCCCTCCGGGGGGCCACCGGGGAGCCGGCCTGGGCACGGGGCTGCTGGACCTCGGTTCCATATTTCGAGCAGGGGGCGCAGACCCGGAGCTCTGCCCCCTCGATGTGGACGGTCCGGGGCGCGCCCCGTATCTCTCCGCCGCACAATTCGCACTGCATGGTCTCGAAAACATCTTTATAGTCACATCCTATATAGTTATTTGAGGACCACCGATGGGCGAGAACCCCTGGCAGGGCCAGGATCCCCCGAATAACGAGGAGATCTACAAGTACCTGCTGGAGAAGATCTCCCAGCTCGAGAACCGGAACCTGGAGCTCAGGGAGCAGCTCCGGCAGCTCGAGGTGGAGAAACGGTACACCGAGACCCAGAAGATCCGCTACGAGCGTGACGTCCGGAAGCTCAAGAGCGAGATAGAGCAGCTCCGGAGCCCGCCCCTCGTTATCGGCACCATCACCGACGTGGTTGATGCAAACCGGGTCATCGTCCGGTCCTCCTCGGGTCCGAGGTTCCTTGTCCGGACCTCCCAGTGCATCGAGCCCGACCAGCTGAAGCCGGGGGTCAGGTGTTCCCTGAACCAGCAGTCCCTGGCCATCGTCGAGATCCTCCCCTCGAGCTACGATGCCGCCATCTACGGGATGGAGCTCGTGGAGTCCCCGGCCGAGACCTACGCGGACATCGGCGGCCTGGAGAAGCAGATCGTCGAGATCAAGGAGGCGGTGGAGCTCCCCTTAAAGAAGCCCAACCTCTTCAAGGAGGTCGGGATCGACCCGCCGAAGGGGGTCCTCCTCTACGGCCCGCCGGGGACGGGGAAAACCCTCCTCGCGAAGGCCGTGGCCCACGAGACGAACGCCCACTTCCTCCGGGTCGTGGGTTCCGAGCTCGTCCAGAAGTACATCGGCGAGGGTGCCCGGCTCGTCCGGGAACTCTTCGACATGGCCCAGAAGAAGGCCCCCTCCATCCTCTTCATCGACGAGATCGATGCCATCGGTGCCCAGCGGATGGACGCCGACACCTCCGGGGACCGCGAGGTCCAGCGGACCCTCATGCAGCTTCTGGCGGGGATGGACGGCTTCGACCGGAGGGGCGACGTGAAGATCATCGGCGCCACGAACCGGATCGACATCCTGGACCGGGCCCTCCTGCGGCCGGGACGGTTCGACCGGATCATCGAGATCCCGCTCCCCGACGCCGACGGGCGCTTCGCCATCCTCGCCATCCATACGAAGGGCATGAACCTGGACAAGTCGGTGAGCCTGAAGGAGGTCGCCCGGGCGACCGATGGGAAGAACGGGGCGGACCTGAAGGCCATCTGCACGGAGGCGGGGATGTTCGCCATCCGGTCAGACCGGACCACGGTATCCCAGCAGGACTTCATGGCCGCCATCGAGAAGGTGAGCATCGACTTCTCCAAGCACCAGCTCACCACCTCGTACGGGGCGATGTTTGCATAACCCTCAATTTTTTCTGTGTCAGGTATCCGATTATTCATTTTCTTTGATCATCGACCCAACATTTCCCTGTTTGTTCTGATCTTCTTCGTCAGGCTCTTGGGGGAGGGAGGTTTCGTAAGAGGGAGGTTTCGTAAGAAACCGACCTCGAGCGACGAAGTCGCGAGGGCTACCGCCCCCCGGCGCGGCCATCCCCCTCCGTGGACGGGAATTCCTGAAGGGATGGTTGCCGATAACTGAAGAATCAAAGAGTCCGAGAACGGGGGTTATCTCCACGCGGGGGACGCCGCAGCGGCGGGGGCGAGCCGATAGGCGAGTCCCCCAGGAGCGTCTGACGTTCCCGATCCTCTGTCAGAATTATGAATCGTTGAATCTCCCCTCCCGGTGGAAAAATCACAACAGATAAGAAAACCCTCCCTGAATTTTTTAGTGCGATCTGCCATGGGAGAGAAGCAGGTGTCGAGATACGAAGAGGCCTACCGGAGGTCCATCGAGGACCCGGAGGGGTTCTGGGGCGAGGCAGCCGGGGCGGTCAGCTGGTACCGGAAATGGGACAGGGTCCTCGACAGATCGAACCCTCCCTTCTACCGGTGGTTCCCCGGCGGTATCGTGAATACCTGCTATAACGCCCTGGACCGGCACGTGGAGGCAGGCCATGGCAGCCGCCCCGCTTTGATCTACGACAGCCCGGTGACCTCGACCGTGAAGACCTTCACCTATGCGGGGCTCCTCGATCTCGTGTCCCGGTGCGCCGGATCCCTCGCCCGTCTCGGGATCACCCGGGGTGACCGGGTGATCATCTACATGCCCATGGTTCCCGAGGCGGTCATCTCGATGCTCGCCTGTGCCCGGATCGGGGCGATCCACTCGGTGGTCTTCGGCGGATTCGCCGCCCCGGAGCTTGCGACCCGGATCGATGACGCACGGCCGAGGCTCGTCATCTCCGCCTCCTGCGGGATCGAGGTGAACCGGGTCATCCCCTACAAGCCCCTCCTCGACCGGGCCATCGAGATCGCCCGTGCGAAGCCGGAGAGGTGTGTTATTCTCCAGAGACCGCAGCTGGAGTCGTCCCTCAAGCCCGAAAGGGACATTCCCTGGGAGGAGTTCATGTCCGGTGAGCCCGCCCCCTGCGTTCCCGTCGGGGCGACCGACCCGCTCTACATCCTCTATACCTCGGGGACCACGGGTATCCCCAAGGGCGTGGTGCGGGACAACGGGGGCCACCTGGTGGCCCTCACCTGGTCCATGAAGAATATCTACGGCATGGACCCCGGCGAGGTCTACTGGGCCGCCTCGGACATCGGGTGGGTCGTCGGCCACTCCTACATCGTGTACGGCCCCCTCTTCCACGGGTGCACCTCCATCCTCTACGAGGGAAAGCCGGTCTCGACCCCCGACCCCGGCGCCTTCTGGCGGGTCATCTCCGACCATGGGGTTGCGGCCCTCTTCACCGCCCCCACCGCCTTCCGGGCCATCCGGCGTGAGGATCCCGAGGGGGAGCACATCCGGAGATACCGAAGAACCGGATTCCGGACCCTCTTCCTCGCAGGCGAGCGGTGCGACCCCGACACCCTCCTCTGGGCCGAGAAGCAGCTCGGGGTCCCGGTCATCGACCACTGGTGGCAGACCGAAACCGGCTGGGCCATCGGAGGAAATCCCGTCGGGCTGGAGATGCTTCCTGTCAGGCCCGGGTCCTGCACGAAGCCGATCCCGGGATACGACATCCATGTCCTGGACGGAGAAGGACGGGAACTTCCCGCGGGAAAGATAGGGAACGTCGTGGTCCGTCTCCCGCTCCCGCCCGGGTGCTTCCCCACCCTCTGGCAGAACGACCGGGACTTCGTGAGGACCTACCTGGCGGACTATCCGGGATACTATGCCACGGCCGATGCCGGGTACCTGGACACGGACGGGTACCTCTGGATCATGAGCCGGACCGATGACATCATCAACGTCGCCGGCCACCGGCTCTCGACCGGCGGAATGGAGGAGGTCCTCGCCTCGCACCCGGACGTGGCCGAGTGCGCGGTCACCGGGGTGAACGACGAGATCAAGGGGGAGATCCCGGTCGGGTTCATTGTCCTCAAGGCCGGGGTGTCCCGGCCCGAGGCCGTAATCGTGGAGGAGCTTGTCCGGCTCGTCAGGGAACGGATCGGCCCCATCGCTTCGTTCCGTCAGGCCGCGGTGGTGAAGAGGCTCCCCAAGACCCGGTCAGGGAAGATCCTCCGGGGGACCATGAAGAAAATCGCCGACGGGGAGCCGTACGCCGTTCCTCCGACTATCGACGATCCCGACATCCTCGACGAGATCAGGGAGAGCCTTGCCGCGCTGGGGTACCCCCGGGGGAACCCCTGATCCCGGAAGGAGTCTTTCGAAAGCCCCCCGAGGCCCACATCA
>DATGDI010000110.1:0-9565 GCA_035310965.1 Methanomicrobiales archaeon | reverse complement strand
TATTGAATTGAGAATAATCGAAAGTTCGTGAAACCGGCGCGTTTTCAGGCGTAAAAGCCGGGAGGATTGCCTCCGGATTCCCGGGTCCTTTCGCCCGGGGCAGCTCCCCCCCTACTTCTTCAGGTCTTCCTTCATCCGCTGGTATTCCCCGGGAGAGATCTCTCCCTTCGCGTACCTCTCGTCCAGGATCTGCGGGGCAGATTTCCCGGCGGGACCCGCAGCGGGCTCCCGGGTTTCCGTATGATCACGTATACCACGAGGAAGAGATACCCGATCATGGGGAGGATTACGAGGATGAACCAGAGCACCGCGCTCATCTGCCTCCCCCTTGCATCCTGGTAGACGAAGTACCCGACGACCAGCTGGAGGACTCAGGCCACGATCATCCAGGGGAACGCCCAGCCGTACGGATTCCCGTACATCATCCCGTACATGAAGCCGTCCATGGTGCAGGGATGCCAGGGGGAATATTGAAAATGTTCCCCGATGCGCATACGGTGAGATGTGGGAACTCATCCGGATGCGAAAAATTCTCGGGGCCAGACACTCCCCGTCTCCGTCAAGAATAACAACCGTTATATTTCCCCGGTTCCCACGGTATACCACTGTCATGCCATGACATGGCAGCCCATGCATTGACATGGCACTTCTGCACAGAGGAAACGGCATGAAAAAAACAACGGTATCCATTCTGCTCGCGGCGCTGGTGCTAGGCTCGGTGCTCCTGGCCGGCTGCGCACAGCAACAGGCCCAGCCCCAGGACATCAAGATCGGAGCGGTGGTCTCCCTGACGGGTGCAGGGAGCAACGTGGGAAAGCACATGAAACAGTCCGCCGAGCTCGCGGTCAGCGAGATCAATGCCCAGGGAGGGGTGTTTGTGAAGGCATATAACAAGAAGCTCCCCATCACCCTCATCGTGGCCGATGACGAGACAAAGCCCGACAGCGCGGTGAAGGCCGTGACCAAGCTCGCATCGGAGGATAAGGTGGATCTTCTCGTCGGGGGCTACAGCAGCGCGGTGACCATCGCCACGCAGGGCGTGGTCGCCGAGAACAAGATCCCGTACGTGGTCACCGGTGCCTCGAGCCCCGATGTCACCCGGAAGGCGGGCGTGGACACGAGCTACATGTTCCACTTCTGCCCGACGACCGCCATGTACGGGCAGTACACGACGCTCTTCATGGATCAGGTCATGCGCCCGGCCATCAACGAGAAGTTCGAGTTCAACAGCAGCCGGCCCATGAGGCTCGCCATCCTCTACCAGGATAGTGCCTACGGGAAAGGAGTGCTCGCCGGCGTCACCAATACCATCACCGCAAATAACCTGAACATCCAGATCGTCTCGAACCAGAGCTTCAAGCTGGGCGAGACCGACTTCAGGACGGCCCTCACGGCGATTAAGGCAGCGAGGCCCGATGCCATCTATGCCGCGGCCTTCCCGGCGGAACAGACCCAGATAGATGTCCAGGCCCGGAGGGACGTCAACCTGAACACCATCATCCTCGCGGTCGAGACGAACGACAACCCCGACTACTACAAGGGAATCGGGCACTTCGGGGAGTATTCCATCATCGAGAGCCGATTCTCGCCGTACGCGACACCGGCATCTGCCATCGCCACCGCGGATGTCAAGTTCAAGACAGACTACCAGGCGAAGTACGGGACCTTCCCCGACATGATGGGTACCTCGACCTACGAGGGTGTCTACATCGAGGCCCAGGCAATCCAGAATGCGGGAACCCTGGACAAGGCCGCGGTGAGAGACGCCCTCGCGAGCCTCTCGATGCCCGAGATCGTCGAGGCCATCAAGGACCGGACCATCACCTTCTCCAAGGACTACCGCGAGGTCCAGTTCTCGCTCTTCATGGAACAGCTCATCTGGAATGCCCAGGCGGGAGAGGTCAGGCCCAAGATCGTCTGGCCCGATGAACTGAAGGAGCAGGAATTCGTCCTGCCGGACTGGTACCAGGCCGGGTCCGGATAAATCCCCCTCTTTTATCACGTCCTGCCTTCGATACTGTACAAGGAGGGACGGAGGAATCGTGGCTCTCGATCTCGGTATCCTGATCCAGGTTCTCTTCTGGGGCCTGTACGCCGGGTGCATCTATATCCTCCTCGCGACCGGCCTCAACCTGATCTTCGGCGTGATGAAGATCGTGAACTTTGCCCACGGCGAGGTCCTCATGCTCGGCGCCTACATCACGGCCTCCGTCTTTCTCCTCTCCGGCCTCAACCCGTATGTCATCATTCTCCTCACCATGCTCGCCCTGGGCCTCATCGGGATCCTGGTCGAGCGGCTCTGCTTCCGGCCCATCCTCGGCACCGGTAAACTGAACGAGATCTTCCTCTCCCTCGGGCTCATCTACATCTTCCAGAACGGGGTCGCCCTCATCTGGGGAGACGACAGGCAGGTCCTCAACAGCCCGTACCAAAATATCTCCATTCCCATCGGGGCCATCCGGCTTCCCCTCGACTACATCATCATTATCGCCATCACGGCCCTGATCCTCTGCGGGCTCTATTTCCTTCTCAGGAGGACCGAACTCGGGATGGCCATCAGGGCGACCTCCCAGAACAGGAAGGGAGCCATGATCGTGGGGATCGACGTGGAGAGAATGGACATGATCAGCTTCGGCATCGGGTCCGGTCTCGCCGCCGCCGCGGGCACCCTGTGGGTGGTGAGCGGGCAGGTCTTCAACCCGTACATCGGTTCCATCCCGGCCATCAAGGCCTTTGCCATCATCATCCTCGGGGGCCTCGGAAGCATCCCCGGCGCCATCGTGGGGGGCCTCCTCTACGGCATCGCCGAGAACGGGGCTGCGTACTTCCTGGGCGGGATCTGGAAAGACTCCATCTCGTTTCTGATCCTCATCGTGGTGCTCATCTTCAGGCCGACCGGTCTCTTCGGGGAGGCGGGCGAGTGATGCGGGTGGAGAGGGGTCGTTCTTCCTGGTATCTCACGGGAATCGCTCTCGCCATCGCGGTGCTCCTCCCCCTGATCGCCGGGATGAGCTTCTATGTCCTGAACGTGGTCATCATCATGCTTACCTTCGTCCTCTTCTCCTCGGCCTGGAACTTCCTCGCCTATTCGGGACAGGCCTCCCTGGGCCACGCCGCGTTCTTTGGCATCGGGGGGTATGTATCCACTCTCATCGCCCGGGCGACGGGGTTCTCCCCCTTCGGCACCATCCTCATGGGAGGGGCGGTCGCGGCCGTTATCGGGCTCCTCCTCGGCCTCACCTGCGTGCGGCTGAAGGAGTGGTTCCTTGCCATGGTGACCTTCGGCTTTGCCGTGATCCTCCAGGCCGTCATCGCAAGCCCTCTTGCCGCCACCACCGGCGGGTGGGACGGCATCGGCTCGCCGCGGCTGCTCCCGGCCGAGATCCAGGGCTACCTGGCCTACGAGTACTATGCCATCCTCGCCATCACCGTCATCTCCATCCTCTGCATCCACCTCATCCTCCGGTCCCGCATGGGTCTTGCCTTCGCCGCCATCAGGGAGAACGAACTGGAGGCACGGGCATCGGGGGTGAATCCCGTCCGGTACAAGCTGCTGGCCTTCACCGTGAGCAGCTTCATCGCGGGGGTCGCCGGAGCGCTCCAGGTCCACCACATCAGCTTCATCTCCCCGGAGATATTCCATGCCGAGACGTCCTTCTGGCCCGTCATCTACTCGATCTTCGGCGGTCTCGGGACCATCAGCGGGCCCGTCATTGGCACCGTCGTCCTCACCGTCATCTGGGAGGGCCTGAAGGGGCTGGGCCTCACCTTCGAGCGGTTCGTCGTCATCGGCGTGCTGCTCATCGTCGTGGTGATCTTCCTCCCCCGGGGGCTCGTGTCACTCCCCGAAGAGTTCCGAAGATGGAGAGAATCGAGGAAGGCAAACCCGGGACCCGAGAGAGGGAGTGACGGATAAACCGGGGGGAATTCCCCCCCTTCTCGGAGTGGCGGGAGATTCTCGGGGTTTTGCTTCACTACTCACCCTCCCGCTGCCGTGTCCCTCGCAAGGGGGAACCCCGGGCACATCCGACCGGTCTACCGTAACCGGGTGGGGTGGCCGAGCGTCGTTCCCCGGGTAGGATACGCCCTTTCCCGGAGGCACAGATCATTCCTGAAAAGTCGGGGCTCGTGATGGGGCGCAACCGGTCCTCAGATCCCGAGATATGCCCGCTCGATGTGGGGGTCGTGGAGGAGATCCCTCGTCTTCCCCTGGAGCACGATCCTCCCGTTCTCGAGCACGTACCCCCTGGTGCAGAGCTCGAGGGCGTGGCGGACGTTCTGCTCGAGGAGGAGGACGGTCAGCCCCTCCCGGCCGAGCTGCTCCAGGGAGCGGAACACCTGCCCTACGAGGATCGGCGAGAGACCGGTGGAGGGCTCGTCGAGGACGAGCATCCTCGGCTCCGACATGAGGGCCCTCCCGATGGCGAGCATCTGCTGCTCTCCGCCTGAAAGGGTCCCCGCCACCTGGCGCTCCCGCTCCGAAAGGACGGGGAAGAGGGAAAAGACATGTTCCAGTTTCTTCTCCCAGCCGGCCCTGCCATGGGCTCCCAGCTGCAGGTTCTCCGAGACGCGCATCTTGGGGAAGATCTCCCTCTGCTCTGGGACGAGGGCGATGCCCTTCCCGAAGATCCGGTGGGGGGGCATCCCCAGGATCTCCTCTCCCATGAACCTGATGCTTCCCTTCGCCCGGGGGTTGAGGCCGATGATGGTCTCGACGGTCGAGGTCTTGCCCGCCCCGTTCGGGCCGATGAGGGTGACGAGCTCCCCGGAGTTCACCGAGAGGGAGAGGTCCCAGACGACCTGGAGGTTTCCGTGAAAGATATTGAGCTTCTCTATCTCGAGCACCGGGTCCCCTCTCCTAGAATGCGTCCACGTCGCCAAGGTACGTATCGATGACCCTCTGGTCGTTGATCACTTCGTACGGGTGACCATCGGCGATCTTTTCGCCATGGTCGAGCACCACGACCCGGTCGGATACCCCCATGATGACGCTCATGACATGCTCGATCATAAGGATGGAGATACCCTGGTCCCGGATCTTCTTCACGAGCTCCACCGAATCCTTGCTCTCGGCCGTGTTCAGCCCGGTCATCAACTCGTCGAAGAGGAGGAGCCTCGGTTTCGATGCAAGGGCCCGGGCCAGCTGCACCTTCTTTAACTCGACGACGTTCAGGTTCCTGACGAGGGTGTCTGCCTTTTCCCCGGGGAAGCCGACGTACCCGAGGATCTTCTCCGATTCCTCCCCGGCCTCTCCCATGGACGGTACCCCGTCCGTCCCGAAGATCGCCCCCACCATGACCGACTCGCGGGCCGTGAGGTTGGGGAAACAGTGAGCGATCTGGAAGGTCTTCGCAACTCCCTTCCTGCAGATCTGCTCGGGGGTGAGGCCGGTGATCTCCTCGCCCTCGAATGAGATGGATCCCCTGTTCGGCCGGGAAATGCCGGTGATGACATTGAAAAGGGTGGTCTTCCCTGCCCCGTTCGGCCCGACGACCCCGACGATCTCGCCCTTCTGCACCGAGAGGCTCACCTCGGAAAGGATGGTCATGCCTCCGATGAGTTTCGTGACCTTCCCCACGTCGAGCATCTGGAACCCGGCCTCCCCGGATCGGTATGCTAACTGTTACCGGGGAACGGACTTAAACGTTGTGAACCCGGGCGGAGGGTCCCCTTCTGGTGAAATCAGCGAAAAGGGATGATATGGTATTTCCGGAGTTGTGAATGAAGGAGGAGGGGGGAGGAGATCAGGATGCCTCCACATCGATACTCGTCAGGATCTCGGCGATGTCGTGCTTGCAGTGCTCATCGAACCTGATGCTCGCGATCTCCTGCTGGTCGATGACACCGTTCACGAACAGGGGGATGCTGATGAAGTTGAAGAGGTTCTTGTAAAACGAGATCCAGTAGACCTTTTCCTTGTCGAGCTCAACCGGGAGGTTGTCCAGGTCCACGGACCGGATGTCAAAACCAAGGTCCCGAACCTTATCCCGGGAAATATCGCGGACCTTCAGGAGCCGGTCCAGAATCTCATCCATGTCCTGCAACCCATCCATGTTGAGGAGATTTTCTATCTCATATGGGAACATCATGACTGATCTCCATCCCGATAGCCGAAGAGAGACCCCCGGATACCGTTCTCTGCAAGACAATCTATATCAAAACACATGTATATAAAGATTACTTATTTTATATTTTTGATTAATTCCTGATTGGGTCGATTTGCCAATATTATTATCGGTTGATGAGGTGCACAACCGGTTAACGAGAAATGATAACCTTTATGGGTGAAACCAGAGCCGGGCCGTTCCGACCGGGGCATGGAGGGGCGGGAGGCCGCAGGACTGTCCTCCGACGGAGAGGCGGAAGGGGAGGGAGAAGGGATGAAGTGCCCCTGCCGCAGGTCTGGACAGGAACATGTGCGACCCCCCCAAGCGGGAGGTACTCAGTTTATGGTTCTCTTCAGCACATATGAGCATGGGGGCTGGTTTGACTAGGAGTACGCCCCGGGAGAGGGAGACTGCCCCGGGGGATGATGCCATCACCGGGGGATTGCTCGACCTCCTTCCCGACGGCCTTCTTCTCATCGACGGGTCCGGAAAGATCGTCCACCTCAACTCCGCGATGGAGCAGGTATCGGGGATGAGGGCGGAGGAGTCCCGGGGCATGACCGCCCGGGACTTTATCGCGAAGGGGATCGCCCGGTACCTGGCGGGGGACGAGGGAGGAATTCGGAGGCTGACCGGGATCCTCTCCACGGGAGGAGAGGGAAAGGGAATCGAGTTTGCCCTCTCCGGGCCGAAGGGAGTCCGGTGGTTCTCGTACATAACGTTGCCCCTGAGAGACGCCCCGTACCAGGGCGGAAGGCTCGATACCTACCGTGAGGTGACAGGGAACAGGAGGGCCGGGCAGGCTCGCAGTGACCAGGAGGATCGGCTGCTCGCCATCTTCCTCCGGGCCATGAAGATGAGCCTCTCCCGGGACCGGGAACTTACCGAGCGTGAACGCCGGCTCTCGGCCATCTTCGAGGCCGCCCAGAACGTCGCCTTCGTGACCTCGGACCTCCGGGGGAAGGAGAGCCGGATCCTGGATTTCAGCCCGGGCGCAGAGGGCATCTTCATGTACTGGAAGGGGGATATTGTCGGCGAGAAGCTCGCCCTCCTCTACCCCCCCGAGGAACTCGAACTGCTCGCGGAGATCCACCGGAAGATGAAGAGGAAGCAGGTGGAGTACTCGGGAGAGATCACCCTCGTCCGGAAGAACGGGGAGCAGTTCCCTGCCCTCCTCAACATGTACCCGCTGAGAGACGAGGCAGGAAAGGTGAAGGCCGCCGTCTCGGTCTGCATCGACATCACCATCCTCAAGAGGGCGGAGGCCCAGATCCGGGCAACCCTCCTCGAGAAGGAGAACCTGCTCCGGGAGATCCACCACCGGGTGAAGAACAACATGCAGGTGGTCTCCGCCCTCCTCATCCTCCAGTCCAAGAAGACGAAGGACCCGAGGATCCTCGAGATGTTCCGGGAGAGCGAGCACCGGATAAAGACCATGGCCCTCATCCACGAAAAGCTCTACCAGTCCCGGTCCTTCGGCACCATCGACCTTGCCGAGTACCTGACCCGGCTCCTCCAGTACCTTTTCCGCTCGTACGAAGAGCGGTCGAAAGGTGTTTCCCTCCAGATGGATGTCCGGGATATCTCCCTCGATCTCGACACCGCCCTCCCCGTGAGCCTCATCATGAACGAGCTCGTGAGCAACTCCCTGAAGTATGCCTTCCCCGGGGAAAAGGGCGGGAAGATCTGCATCCGGGTTGCGAGGGAGGAGGGGAAGGGCTTCGTGATGGAGATCCGGGACGACGGGATTGGGCTTCCGCCGGGTTTCAACCTGGAGGAGACCGGGACCCTGGGCCTCCATCTGGTCCATGGCCTTGCCGTGAGCCAGCTCGGGGGATCCATCGAGCTGGGGAAGGGGAAGGGTACAAGCTTTATCATCCGGTTTCCAGACATGAAGAAGTAAAGGGGTTTTTCCACGTGGCCAAAGCCAATATCCTGATTGTGGAGGACGACTTTGTCATCGCAAAGGTCCTCGCAGAGAGCCTCCAGGAGCTCGGGTACCAGGTGGCGGGTATCGTCTCGACCGGCGAGGAGGCGGTGGAGCGGGCGGCCAAGGTCCACCCCGACCTCGTCCTCATGGACATCCGGCTCAAGGGGGAGATGGACGGGATCGATGCAGGCGAGCAGATCTCGGGCGATCTCCACATCCCCCTCGTGTACCTCACCGCGTATTCCGATGAGCGGACGGTGGAGCGGGCCAAGATCACCGAGCCGTACGGGTACCTGATCAAGCCCTTCACCGACACGGAACTCAAGACCACCCTCGAGATGGCCATCTACAAGCACCGGAGGGAGAAGCGGGAGCGGGAGAAGGGGGAGTGGTTCCTCGAGACGCTCATGGCCATCAGCGACGGCATCATCACCACGAACACCGAGGGGCAGGTCACCTTCATGAACCCGTCGGCGGAACTCATGACCGGGTGGCAGTCCCCGGAGGCGTACCTGCGGCCCCTGCCCGAGGTCTTCCAGCTAGAGCACGAGGGGAGCGGGGCGGCGGTGGAGAACCTGGCACGGCGAGCCGCCCGGGAGGAGAACCTGGTGACCGGGGACGGGGACGAGGTTCTCGTGGCGAAGAACGGGACGAAGTGGCCCGTCGAGGGCCGGTTTTCCCCCATCCGGGATCCCCGGGGGAAGGCCATCGGCGCCGTGGCCATCTTCCGGCCCCGGGGCGGGAAGGACGAGCGGGCGGGCGAGGAACTCCAGACCATCAGGAACATCGAGGGGGTCTTCCGGTCCATGGCCCCGGATCTCCTCAAGCAGATCGACCTCGATTACCTGTCCGGGACGCCCCCGAAGAAGGTCTGAAGGCCTTGCCACGGGGACGGAGACCGGGACGAGGGAAGGCGGAAGGAATGAACGGGATCCACCGCCGGCCACCTCGCCGATTTGGAGGTTTTTCAACCGCCTGATACCCCTCCCGGAATCCTTTTTTTGGGGATATTACCTGCGATTATCGCTAATTTCACATAATTGATGATTTTCATGAAGATGATTATGTGCAAATGTATATATACTATTAGTAATTATTGTTATGTGTGAACCAGTTGGGGCTCGAAGCCCTCTGGTTACAAGAGAGAGACCACACGAAAGGAGAAAACACCTCATGTGCATGAAAATCTGGGGAGATCCAAAGGGCCGGGAGGGAACTCTCAATCCCCACACCACCCGTGATGAGCACTCCCGCTATCAGCCGCCCGGTACCCCGAGGAACTCTACCCTCTTTTTCCCGTCTGAATAGGCGGGTCTTCCACCCGGGGATGCCCGGGGGATTTCTTCCCCCGGGTGAACCCCGCATCTCCTTTCCTGTCCAAATCGTTCCTTCGGACCCTCGCTCCATCGGATCCTCCGCTCCCTCGGACCCTCCGCTCAAGTCCAGAGAGGCCCCAAACCCTCCTGGACAGCTCCGGGTCCTTCGGACCCGTCGCTCAAGTCCTGAGGGGCCCCAAACCCCCCTGGAC
>DATGDI010000109.1:0-4213 GCA_035310965.1 Methanomicrobiales archaeon | reverse complement strand
GATCTCGGTGTAGGTGCTCCTGGCCAGGCTCACGAGGGGAAGGTTCTCTCTTTTCAATGCCTCCATCTGCTCCGGAGCGGTCGCGGTCATCTCGTACTCGAACCTGCCGCCCGGGCGGACCTCGAGCCTGTCGACCTTCATGGTGAACCCCTCGGGACCCCACCAGGACTCGAGGCCCTCCCTCGTGGTCCAGAGATCCCAGAGATCCTTCGCGTTCGCCCGGAAGGTCCGTTCGATGGTGATCATCCTCCGGAAGCCCTTCCCCGGCGCGGTCTCGGGTTGTTTCATCATCGGTTGCTCCTCCTGCTTTTCAGGCGCGGGTGCATGAGCGGGTCATGGATAAGAAGGTTTGTCCACGTTGCAGGACGTGAGAAGAGAACCCGGTGCCGAGCGGCCGGACCTGGATCCGGCCCCGGGCACCGCCCCGGGACCCTGGTTCCGGTTCCCTTAATACGAAATCCCTCCAAACCTGTGTCGGATGTTCGATCGCCTCTCGCTCTCGACAAAGATCCTCCTCCTGCTCGACGGTATCCTCGCGATTCTCACGGGGATCTACGTCCTCTCCCCCCAGTACCCCATTTCCCCGGCACAGCCCTTTCCGGCGCCCTTACCGGTCCTCGCGGTGGTGAGTGCCGTCGGGATCTTCATTCTCTACGGGGCCCTGGCCTTCATCGGGCTGAAACTCGCCCGGAGGCTCGGCCTCCCCGAGATCTGGGATGCGGAGGTGTCGAACCGGGACAGGTTCCTCGCTCCGGCGATCAGGGGCGTAGGCATCGGCCTGTTCTTCATCGCCGCAGACCTCCTCTTCCGGAATTTCAATTCCCTCGGGGCGATCATTCATCCGCCGTTCCCCTCATCCCTCATCGCCTCGGCAACTGCGGGGATCGGGGAGGAGATGATCTTCCGCCTCTTCCTCATCTCCCTCGGGACGTGGATCGTCTCCACGAAGATCCTGAAGGGGGAGCGGCAGGACCAGGTCTTCTGGGCCGTGGCCGTATTCTCTGCGCTCCTCTTCGGTTTCAGCCACCTGCCGGCGCTCATGATCCTCTTCGGCCTTCCCTCTTTCCAGCAGGTCCCGCCGGTCTTCCTCGCCGAGGTCCTGCTCCTGAACGGGGTCCTCTCCCTGGCCGCCGCGTCCTTCTTCAAGAAATCCGGGTTCCTCGCGGCCGTCGGGGTCCACTTCTGGGCCGATGTCGTGTGGCATGTCCTGTTTGGACTGCTCTGAACAACAGGTACGTATCTCAGGTTCATGCCTCCCTTTATAAGCGGCCAGCGGATGATATTCCGGTGATAAAACAACCATGACCGATACCCCAGAGAACCGCGTTGCCGGCACCTTCGCCGCCGAGCTCAGGTCCTTCTTCGCCCTGTGCCTCGGGAACCTGGTCTTTGGTTCCCTCGCCATGGCCTTCGGGATGCAGTTCATCGTGACGGCGGTCCTCGCCATGGCGAACTCCGGGAACTTCGGGGTCTTCCCGTTCCTCCAGGCGCTGGTCGGATGGGCCGGGGCGGTGATCGGGTTCCGGTGGATCCTCTCGACCGCGGGGATCCTGAAGGGGGTGACCGGGATCCAGAGGGAATACCGGACACTGGAACGGTCCGGGCCCATCTCCGGTGATGCCCTCACCGGCCTGATCATCCGGATGACGGCCCACTACCGGGAGAACTGGAAGACCATCTGGAGGATGAACCTCATCTCGACCCTGGGCGGGGTGATCTTCCTCGCCCTCGGCCTCGCAAACCTCGTCCAGGGAATTTCTGCCCTGAACCCGGCCATGTATCTCTCCTCCGCCCTCGCCTTCCTCGCGGCGGGGATCAACCTCGTCATCGGCCTCGTGAGCCTCCTCTTCTCCTCCTGGTTCCGCCGGTTCTCCCGGGCATGGGAGCTCCGGCTCATCGAGGCCTCTCATTCGGAGGAGAACCTGAAGAAGACGATGGAGCAGGAGTGAGCATGGCCGAAAGAAGGACCTCCTTCGAGATCTACTGGGAGATCCTGGTCTTCTGCCGGACCCCCCGGTCCATCACCGCCATCATCAACCGGTGCGACCTGAACTCAAAGACCGGGCAGGAGTACCTGGATTTCCTTGCGGGCAGGGGGTACCTCTCGGTCACGACGGAGGGGGAGAAGAAATTGTTCCTTTCCACTCCGAAGGCAGCCGGGTACATCGATACCTTCACCCGGCTCTACCAGTCTCTTTTCGAGAGGATCCCGGGCTTTCGGCTGTAGAGGGAAAAGGGATTCAGATGTTCCCCGCCCCGAAGGCCGGCTCCTTCGGGACAAAGGCCTTCTCCACCATCCCGCGGTCGAAGGGGTGGGGAACCACACCTGTTTTTGCGTATGTATAGAGGGCCACGACAAAGACCCCCTGCATCGCCGACGCGACCACCCCGACCACGACGAGGAGGAGGACGAAGAGGGCGACCGCGAGGAGGATCACCGCCACGCTGCCCGTGAGGGCGGAGGCGATCACCGGGAGAACTCCGAGGATGAGGATGGCCCCGAAGATAAGCCCGATGGAGACTGACCCGACCACGCTCTCCCCCCAGGTCTTCCGGAAGAGGGCGACGGACTCCTTCATGGCATCGACCACCCCCTTGTCCTCGAGCACGAGGACCGGGACCACGAAGATGGTGACGAGGCTCCAGATCCCGCCAACGAGGGAAACCGCGATCCTGCCGATGATCCCGGTCCGCTCCCCGATGACCCGAAGGAGGATCCCCACCGTCGCGGCGATAACGGCCCAGAGGAGGATGGAACCCGCGTGCCGGACAGCGTGGGAGAGCCCGTCCCCGATGCTCGTCTCCCGGCCCTGGAGGAGGGAGTACACACAGGTGACGAGGGCCGTGTTGAAGAAGATGGCCACGAAATAGCTCACGACGTAGAAGAGGAAGAGGAGGACGTACCAGGGTGCCGGTCCCGCCACGCTGCCGAGGACCGCCCCCGTGAGGATGAGGGGGAGGATGAAGCTCGCGACCACGGCGAGGGTGACGATCCCCGAGAGGACGGGGAACACGAGGAGTTTCCTGTCCCGCGAGAGGATCTGCCAGCTCGCCTTGACGAGCTCCCAGCTCCTGCCGATGCTTTCAAACATGGAGGAGAGCTGAGATGCGGGTTGAAATGAAGGTTCTCACAGCCAGTGGCCCAGCCCCCTGTTCGCGACCGGAAAAAGCCTATATCCTCCCCCGCCCATCGTGGTGTATGCTTCGATACCTCCCCGTCGCGATCCTCGTGATCGCCCTCCTCCTCGCGAGCGGCTGCACGGAGCAGGCCCCCGCCTCGGTCGTCCCCTCGGGCGGCCTCTCCGCCTCGGTCTCCAAGGTGGAGGACCACTGGAACCTCGGGCTCGGCTGTTACTGGAGGGCCTACGGGACCGTGTTTAACTCGGCGGACACCACCTCCCGCGGAGTGGTGGTCTATGTCCAGCTCATCGACACCACGAGCGGGAGCATCCGCGACGCAAAGACCCTCTCCATCGGCGACCTCGCGAAGGGGGGCTCCCAGTCCTTCGAGGTGGCGCTGGACGGCGAGTGCGACCATTCCTACCGGGTCGAGGTCCGGCCGACGACAGGCGCTTGATAAAAAATCCGTGATGGTCATGAGTGCAGCCATGTACTTCATCTCCACGCTCCGTCCGAGGCGCCCTGATTTCCTCGCGACCATGACTCCGGACGAGAAGGCGGTGATGGGGGAGCACGCCTCCTACACAAAGCGCCTGTTCGATGAGGGGAAGATCATTCTCGGGGGTGCGGCGACCGACGGCGCCATCGGGGTCATCGTCTGGAGGCTCGGCTCGGCCGAGGAGGCGAGGCGGATCTACGAGAACGACCCGGCGGTGAAGGCGGGCATCGGCGAGGCCGAGCTCCACCCGTTCCGGGTGGGATTGCTTGCAGGCAAGGTGTGATATCCACGCGTTCCAACCACCTGGGAAATCCAGTAACCTGTTGAAGGGCCTATCGTAATGGGGGTTGCCTCAGCGGCGGGGGCAAAGCCCCCGGGAGCGTCCACAATATCCACCGACCCGTCCACCGGCGTATAGCTGGGGAGGGAGATTGAATCGGCTTGTAAGCTCCAGCCAGAGGCGAGCTCACGACTTCATCGCTCTAGATCGGTTTCTGATGAAACCTCCCAGTCGCACCCCGCCTGATGGCGGGTCGCTCTAGATCGGTTTCTGATGAAACCTCCCAGTCGCACCCCGCCTGATGGCGGGTTGCT
>DATGDI010000108.1:0-7189 GCA_035310965.1 Methanomicrobiales archaeon | reverse complement strand
GGCGGCCCGGGTGATGTCGCCCCGGGCGGCCGGGGGCCGGTAGTCGGCATCGAGGATACGGCGGGCCGCCCCCCGCTCAAGGCTCGGGCCGAGAAAGACGACCGCGCTCCGCATTCCTGCACCGCTCCCCGATCCGCTCGTTGTCCATGGCATAGACCTCGAGGCCCGGAACGACGACCCGGACCACGGGCACCCCGATCTCCTCCCGGGTGAGGTCGGCGACGATCACCCGGTCCATGCCCGCCTTCCCCAGGGCTGCGACGATGGCGCCGATGTCCTTCAGGAAGTCGTCGTTGTCGGCCGAGGGGAGGGCCGAGAAGGGGACCTCCGAGTCTGCCTCGAACCAGTACCGGTTCATCCTCCTGACCCGGTCGTACCCCATCCGGGTGCGGAGGTCCGCCGTCGTGGTGTCCTCCCGGGCCCCGTGGATCTGAGTGAGCCGGCTCTGGGCCACCTCGGTGAGGGCCCGGAGGAAGGCGATCCGGGCGGAGGTGTGGGTCCCCATCCCGATGGTGAGGAGCCGGGGGTCCCGGAGGAGGGCATCGTCGGCCACGGCGGCGCAGGTCGGGATCCCGAGGTCGCTCGTGATGTCCCGCACGGTCACCTCCACCTTCGCGTCGGCGAACTTCCCGAGGAGCTCGGCGGGAAGCCCCGCCGGAGGATCGGTGATCCGGGGGCCGGGTCTCCTCGTAACCTCGACGAGGGACCAGGCGTCCCGCTCCACGATCTCGGCGAGGCCGTGGAAGACCGCCTCCTCGAGGGTGTTCCCCGAGGCGAGGCCGTTCGTGTTCGTGCGGAAGAGGGGCGGGCAGCCCCGGGGGAGGGGGTGGAAGACCGCGTGGGCGGGAAGGCACACCCCCTCGTCGGCGACGATATCCCAGCCTTCGATCCAGGGCAGTCTTCCGTCGGGGTCGGCCCCCCGGGGGAGGTTCAGGGACCTGGGGTCCACCGCCTTTCCCCGGGCCGCCATCCCGGGGTACGTCCCGAAGCTGATCTCATGGTGGTGAAGTTCGGCAGAATATCGCTCGATCCCCTCCATCACGGCGGAGACCCGGGCCTCGGTGGGGGTTGCCCCCTTCCCGTTGTACACCGAGACGGCCCCCTCCTGCGCCGTGGGACGGATGGAGGAGAAGACCGGGATCCCGACCCGGTCCAGGTTCGTGATATCGGCGACCCGGGTGATCCCGGCCACCGGGATCTTCTCCGAGACCCGGGCCAGGGTCTCTTCGGGAGAGACCGCCCGGTGGGTGTCCTCCCTGTACGATTTTTTGCAGGGCGAGAGGACGATCCTCAACCCCGGTCCCCCTCCACCCAGCTGCTCCCGTCCTTGCGGATCTCCTTCTTCCAGATGGGAACGCCGGCCTTGATCCGCTCGATGATGTACCGGGATCCTTCGTACGCCTCCTTCCGGTGACCGGCCCCGACGACAATGACCAGTATGTTGTCCCCGACCTTCAGGCGGCCGATCCGGTGCACGATGTCCACCGTGAGCAGGTGAAACTCCCTCCTGGCGTCCTCTGCGATTCCCTCGAGCTCCGCGAGCGCGACGTCCCGGTAGGCCTCGAGTTCCATCGCCCTGATGTCATCGTCACGGACGATTCCGTCGAAGACCACGATGGCTCCCGTTCCCGGCCGCCTTGCCCGGTTTATCAGGGCTCCAATGGCGACGTCACCGGTCTGGATGGAGATCACGGGCCGCCTCCCTAACCGCCCGAGACCGGTGGGAAGACCGCGATCTCGTCCCCGTCGTCAATCACGGTCTCTCCGGCCTCTGCCGCCTCGATCCTCTTCCCGTTCCGCATCAGGATGACGTGCTCCCGGAAGGCTCCGGAGTCATCGAAGATGGCCCGGTAGCCCTCCCCGTTCCTCCGGGCAACCTCCCGGACCAGGCCGGCGAAGCTCGTCCCGGGTGCCGGTTCCGCGACGATGTCGGTCCCGAGCAGCTCCCGGAACCGGGCGAAGAACCGGATCCTGACCTTCATCTTCTCACCTTCTCCGCCTCTTCCGCCGGCTCTCGCCGCATACCTCGCAGGCGGGGTTCCTCTCCACGCAGATCTCGCTCGCCTGGGCCTGCATCCCGTCCCAGAGGAAGAGCCGGTTCGCGAGAAGTTCTCCTGTCCCGAGAAGGTACTTCAGCACCTCCGTCGCCTGCACCATGGCGATGAGGCCGGGGGTCACCCCCACCACCGGGAGGGTCTCCTCGGGGGGCGGTTTCGGGAAGATGCATGAAAGGCATGGGGTTTTTCCGGGAATAATGGTTGTCGCCTGCCCGTACATGCCATGGATCGCCCCGTGGAAAAGGGGGATCCCCCTGTCGAGGGCGACCCGGTTGAGGGTGTACCGGGCCGGGTAGTTGTCCATGGCATCGACGATCCCGTCAGAGTCCCCGACCAGGTTCCCTGCGTTCGTCTCGTCGAGGTGGGCATCGATGGCCCTGATGGTGATATCCGGGTTGATCTCCCGGAGCTTCTCCCTGGCAGAGGTGATCTTCTTTCTGCCGATATCGGGATCATGATGGAGAATCTGCCGGTTGAGGTTCGACGGGTCCACCACGTCTGAGTCGACAATGGTCAGGGTCCCCACTCCCGCCACGGCGAGGTAGATCGCGACGGGCGAGCCGAGCCCCCCGGCTCCCGCGATGAAGATCCCGGCCTTCTTCAGCCTCTCCTGTCCCTCCTCTCCGAAGAGAAGGATCTGCCGTTTGTACCTCTCTCGTTCTCTCTCGGATAGCATGGACACCGTCGCATGCGGAGCCGGCAATGGATCGTTTCGGCCGCGGGGCCCGGCCTTCCCGATCTCCGGTCCTTTCACCTGAGTTATCCCTCTCGGCAGATGATAAGCCCGCTGATGGTGGCCGCATGGCTATGCTTCGCCATCACGAAGGCACCCCTTATTGCCCCCGGCCTCCTATCCGGATGATGCATGAGGAAGACCCCCTGCCAGCAGATCGTCTGGGACCTGCTGCCGGCGATCCGGGCCGCCCTTGCCGCAGAGCTCGTGAAAAACGGCATATCACAACAGGAGGTCGCCCGGCTCCTGGACATCGCCCCCTCGGCCGTCTCCCAGTACCTCTCAGGGAAGCGGGGCTATCGGATCGTGTTCGAGGGGCCCGCCGAGAAACTCATCGGGGATCTCGCCCGGGAGATCAAGACCGGCGGGGTCCCGGACATCACCTCCCGGATCTGCACCATCTGCCGGGAGATCAGGAACGCCCAGGAACCCTGTGGCCCCGAAAGGCGGGCCGGATCCTGAAAGCGGGAGAGCGGGAAAGGGTTATCCTTTCTCCCCGTGAACCTCCTGCATAACACGGGCTCCGGAGGCACCGGGTGGGAACCATGGATCTGGACGGGAAAGGGAAGAGACTTCGGGAGCAGATTGGGGGCCGTGGTTCCATGCTCGTCGCCTTCTCGGGCGGTGTCGACTCCTCCCTCCTCGCCGCCGTCGCCCGGGAGGTCCTCGGGGACAGATGCCGGGCCGTTCTCCTCGAGAGTCCGGTGGTACCGAGGTCCGCGATCCGGTATGCGGAGGAGACCGCGGCCGGCCTCGGGATTCCCCTCGAACGGGTCCTTGTTCCCTTGATGGAGGAGGAGGCCTTTCTTGCAAACCCGGCCGACCGGTGCTACCACTGCAGGAAGGTCTCGGCAAGGGTCCTGAAGGCACGGGCGGCGGAGCTGGGGTACGCCTGCGTCGCCGACGGTATCAACTCCTCGGACCTGGGCGAGCACCGGCCCGGGATCCGGGCGGGGGACGAGGAGGGGATCGTCCACCCCTTCGTCGAGGCGGGGATCACGAAGGCCGATATCCGGGACATCGCCCGCCGGGACGGGTACGGGTTCTGGGACCGGCCCTCTGCAGCCTGCCTCTCGTCCCGGATCCCCTACGGCGAGAGGATAACCGCCGGCAGGCTCGGGCTGATCGAGAGGGCCGAGGACCAGCTCCGGGGCATGGGTTTCACCCAGGCGAGGGTGCGGTTGCACGGCCCCGTGGCACGGATCGAGGTCATCCCCGGGGAGATGGAGAGGCTCTGGCGGGAACGGGGCCGCATCCTCGAGATCCTCCGGCCCATCGGGTTCCCGTACGTGACCGTGGACCTCGCCGGCTACCGGAGCGGTTCCATGGACGAGGTGCTATGATACCCGCCGGGATCCGGGCGGACTTCCCGATCCTCTCGGAGGTCTGCTACCTGGACAGCGCGGCGACGAGCCTCTCGCCTGAACCGGTCCTTTCGGCAATGACGGAGTTCGAGCACACCTTCCGGGCGAACGTGGGAAGGGGGGTGCACCGGCTTGCCCAGATCGCCTCGCAGAAGTACTGGGATGCGCACCAGAAGGTCCGGAGGTTCATCGGCGCGAAGGAGGGGGAGCTCGTCTTCACCCGGAACGCGACAGAGGCCATCAACATGGTGGCCCTGGGGCTCCCCTGGAGGACGGGGGACCGGGTCGTCACCACCCTCCTCGAGCACCACAGCAACTTCCTCCCCTGGATGCGCCTTCGCGACCGGGAGGGGATCGATCTCCATGTCATCACCCCGGCAGCAGAGGGAGGCCTCGACCTGGCGGAGTTCGAGAGGGCGATCACTCCGGAGACCCGGCTCGTTGCCGTCACCCATGCCTCGAATGTGCTGGGGAACCTGGTCCCGGTCCCCGAGATCGCCGCGATCTGCCGGGATCACGGGGCACTCCTCCTCGTGGACGGCGCCCAGTCGGTTCCCCACATCCCCGTGGACGTGGAGGCCCTGGGCTGCGACTTCCTCTGCTTCTCGGGCCACAAGATGCTCGGCCCCACGGGAACCGGCGCCCTCTGGATGAGAAGCCCCGGGATCGAGCCCCTCCTCCTCGGCGGAGGGGCCGTGGACCGGGTGACCGTATCGGGGTACACCCTCGCCGAGGGCTACGCCCGGTACGAGGGGGGGACCCCGAACGTCGCCGGCGCCATCGGCCTCGGCCGGGCCGTCGAGTACCTGGAGTCCCTGGGAATGGAGGTGGTGCGGAGGCACGAGCAGGCCCTGACCCGGAGGATGCTCGAGGGTCTCGGGGAAATCGGCGGGGTGAAAGTCTACGGACCCGGGCCGGGGCCGGAGCGGATCGGGGTGGTCTCTTTCACGGTGGGGAGGCTTCACCCCCACGAAGTCGCCCATCTCCTCGACGAGGAGGCCGACATCATGGTGCGGTCCGGCCACCACTGCTGCATGCCCCTCATGACGCACCTCGGCCTTCCCGACGGGACGGTGAGGGCCTCCCTCCACTGCTACAGTAGCGTAGAGGACGTGGACCGGCTCCTCGGCGCGGTCGGGGCCATCGCCCGGGGGGCATAGGATGTACCGGGATCTCCCCTGTACCAAGATCGGGGCAAAGGGTACCCGGGAGGCCACCGACCCTGTGGCCGAGGAGGTGCCCGTGACCGTGACCGTCAACGGGAGGCAGGTGGCCACCGCCATGACCTCCCCGGAGGGCCTCGAGGAGTTCGCCCTCGGCTTCCTCTTCACCGAGGGAATCATCAAGGGAAAGGGGGACATCGACTCGATCCAGGTGGAGAAGACCAGCGTGAAGATCATTACGAAGGACCTCCTCAGGGTGGTCGGGCCGAAGAGGACCGTCCTCTCCGGCTGCGGGGGGTCCTCCTCCTTCCTCGACCCGTCGAAGCTCCCGAGGGTGACCTCGCCCCTTACCGTGGAGGCGGGAGAGATCTCCCGTCTCATGAAGGAGCTCCTCAGGTCCGATATTCACGAGCTCACGGGAGGGGTTCATGTCGTCGGCCTCTGCCGCGCCGGGAAGGTGACGGAGAAGGCCTTTGACATCGGGAGGCATAATGCCCTCGATCGGCTCGCCGGTCGGGCCCTCATCGCCGGCACCGACCTCGGGCAGGCGTACGTCCTCTCGTCGGGCCGCATCTCCTCGGAGATGGTCCGGAAGTGCCTTGTTGCTGGTATCCCCCTCATCGCCTCCCGGGGGGCGACCACGACCCTTGCCGTGGGCCTCGCCGAAAAAAACGGCCTCACGGTGATCGGATTCGTCCGGGGAGGCGGGATGAACATCTACACGAACCCGCAGCGGGTCACGGAAACCATACCCGCCGGATGAATGCTTCGTAGCCCCTCCGTTTCACCCCGGGAGCGGCGGCTATCCTTCGGTCTGGCGTCTCCCCCAGAGGGCGGCCACCTCCTCCTGCCCCCTCACGACCCGCCCGAGGGTACCCGGGTGAAGGTACTCCAGCCGGTCGAGCATCCTCCTCGCCTCGCTCCTCAGGGCGGTGCCCGCATACGGGCATTCCGGAAGATCATGGAAGGTACCGGCGAGCATCGCGTACAGGGCAACCTCCTTCTCCGGAATCCTGAAGAGCGGCTTGATCCGGCGGATCCTCCCCTCCGCCGGCTCCCTGACCGGCGGCCGGGTGAACCCGGGGAGGTCCCCCCTGAGGCAGTTCATCACCACCGTCTGGGCCTCGTCATTCAGGTTGTGGCCCGTGGCGAGGGCGGTCGCTCCCAGCTCCCCGGCCACCCTCCGGAGGGCCTCCCGCCGGTGAATCCCGCAGAGGCTGCAGGGATGGTGGCCGCCCCCCGCCACCAGGTCGTCGAGGCTTGATCCCGCGATCTCCCGGAAGGAGACCACGTGGTGTTCCACGCCGAGCTTTTCCGCCGTTTCCCGGGCCACCCGCATCGTGGCCTCCCGGTACCCCGCGATGCCCTCGTCGACGGTGACGGCCGTGAGGGTGATGTCGCTTCCCAGGGGCACGATCCTCCTGAGGAGGTGGAGGAGGACGGTGCTGTCCTTCCCTCCCGAGAGGGCCACCGCGATGCGTTCCGCGGGACGGACCATGCGGTAATCCCGGACGGTGCGCCTGACCCGCCCTTCGACGTCGCGGAGGAGGTGATCCGCGCAGAGATGGCAGCCTCTGACCCGGTCCAGGAAGACCGCATCCCCTCCGCAGAGGTCGCAGGCCGGAAGCGGCCCGCCGGCACCCGGGGCCGTCGGCTCACCCCCCGTGGGAGACCCGGGTGACCCGGATCTCGTCGTCCCTGCCGAGGAGGACATCCTCGGGTATCACCCGCCCGTTCCTCGAGACGATCACCCCGGCGGGGTTGATGTCCAGGGCGAGGAGCACCTCAGAGGCCCTGGCCGCATCTCCCTCGTAGGTCCGCACGGTCCCGTCCTGGAGCTGGATCTTCATGGGATGCTCAGATCCCATTCTC
>DATGDI010000107.1:0-3663 GCA_035310965.1 Methanomicrobiales archaeon | reverse complement strand
GGCGTGATACCATCGATGGTGAACTCGGTCATCTGGCCGGAGTCCGCGTTGTCGATCCAGATCTCGGCCCCGGAGGGGTTTGAGGTCACGTGGATCGATCCGGTTGTTGGAACCGGTGTCAGGACGAAGTCGGCCTGGGCGGTCTCCCCGGCGACGACGGTCACCGTCTGTTCGGCGGCCATCTCGTACCCGGCGAGGGTGACGTTGACGGTGTGGTCACCGGGTGCGATTCCGTCGATGGTGAACTCGGTCGTCTGGCCGGAGTCCACGTTGTCGATCCAGATCTCGGCCCCGGAGGGGTTTGAGGTCACGTGGATCGATCCCGTTGTCGGGAGAGGTACCAGCTGGAAGTCGGCGTTCACGGTCTCCCCGGCGACGACGGTCATCGTCTGCTCGGCGGCCAACTCGTACCCGGCGAGGGTGACATTGACGACATGGTCACCGGGCGTGATCCCGTCGATGGTGAACTCGGTCATCTGGCCGGAGTCCACGTTGTCGATCCAGATCTCGGCCCCGGAGGGGTTCGAGGTGACGTGGATAGAACCAGTGGCTGGTTCCACCACGAGATTCCCGTTAATGGTCGCCGGGGTCACGAGGACTCCGTTATCCGTCTCCATGCTGTCCACAGTGACGGTAATTTGGCCGGATCCCGGATTGTCTCCGCGAACGGTGATACTCCCGAGGCTCACGTTTTGCGTCCCGGCTGGAACGGGTCCCGTAAGGTTTCCACCTGACATGGTCAGGGTATCTGCCGGGATCGTGGAATTATCCGTAACCGTGGGCCATGAGGGGAATGCGAAATCCACCATCTCCGCGAGAGTGGGATCCGATTCGGCCAGGGTGATCTGGTAATACCAGATATTCACCGGGATCTCGTCGATCTCTACAGGTATGGTGACGGTGCCACCAGCCTGGACTTCGGCATCATGCACGATGACGGCAAATGCCGATGCTGCAGACACGAAGAGTGCAGCGATGACCAGCCCGATCATGAGGAACCGGGCATGCCTGAGTGTCATGTTCGTTTACAACTCCTGAAACAGCTTCACGACGTCGTTGAAATCGATCCTCCCGTTCCCGTTCATGTCAAAGGCCGGGATCGGTTCGTTCCCGGCGATCCACTTCATGTTTTTAAAGAAGGCCACCACGTCGTTGAACCGCAGCTGGCCGTCGCCTGTCAGGTCCTCGTATTTCCCATCGGCGTCGGGGTCGGTGGGCGGCAGGACGAACCCGGGAAGGGGAAGGATGCCCCGGGTGGCGATGATGGCGTCGCTCCGCGTCGCGGTGTCGCTCCCTGCCTCGTTCGTCGCCGTGAGGCTCACGGCGTAGGATCCTGGCTGGGCGTAGGTGTGGACGGGATTCCTGTCCTTGCTGGTCGTCCCGTCACCGAAGTCCCAGAGCCAGCCCGTCACGTTCCCGGCCGTCCTGTCGATGAACTGAACGGCCAGGGGCGCGGGTCCGGTACTGGCATTCGCGGCGAAGTCCGCGATGGGTCTCGAGATGAGGGTGTAGAGGAAGATCTGAGAATTTCCGTCGCGATAGTCCTCGTAGGCGATTCGGTCTCCCCAGATCACCGGGTTCATCTGCGCAGCTGGCAGGCTGGTGACCTGGTCCTCGGTGCCGGTCGTGGCATTGTAGAGGAAGATGTCCCAGTTCGAGTCGGCCCCGTTCCGGTCGTCCTCCCAGACGATGCGGTCCCCGAAAACCTTCGGGTACCAGTGGTTGGATGCGTCGGAGGTGACCCGGGTCTCGGTCCCGGTGGAGAAGTCATAGAGGTAGATCTGCTCGTTGTAGCCGCCGGGGTAACCCGAATCGGGCCGCCACTGCGACCAGACGAGCCGATCCCCGGAGAGGCCGCCGTACCAGGCCCATCCCTGGGTGGTGACGGCCTGTTCCGTCCGGGTCGAGAGGTCATAGGTGTAGTAATCGAAGTACCCGGCGGAGGGATCATAGCCGGGGTTTGACCGGTTGTCCATCCAGACTATCCGGTCTCCCCAGACCTGGGGCTCCCACTGGTCGGCGGGATCATCCGTGATCCGGGTCTCGGAACCGACGGTGGTGTTGTACAGGTACACGTCGAAGTTGCCCGACCGCCTGTCCATCCAGACAATCCGATCCCGGTAGAGGTCTGCGTTCTCCTGGTTGGCGGGGTCGCTCGTGATCCGGGTTTCGACTCCGGTCGTGACATTGTACATGAACACGTCGAAGTTGTCGACCCCGGAACGGTTCTCCCACCAGACCACCCGGTCTCCGTAGATCTTCGGCCAGTAGTGCTCACCGGGCTCATCCGTGAGGCGCTGTTCGCCTCCGGAACTGAGGTTAAAAAGGTAGATGTCGACCTGGCCATTCCGATCATCCTCGAAGGCGATCAGGTCCCCCGAAAGGGAGGGCCATGTATGCTGGGAGGGTCCGCTCGTGATGCGGGCCTCGTACCCGGCAAGTGCCATGGCCGGGCTCCCGAGGACACAGAACAGGACAGCTGCGAGGGGCAGCATACGGTACCTTGCTGGGCTCGTCATCCGAATCGTCACGCACTTTATAATTACCGCAGGGCCTGGATTCATGGGGCATTGTGGGGCATATTCGCGGTCCTGCGGGACCCCTTTTGGGGCTATTCACCGGATCGTACAATTAATTGTATATAAATATATCCTTTAAGTGAAAATCATTATAAACTTATTATAAAGTAATTTAACGATAATCTAATTGCACAATTCATGATCAAAGAAATAAAGGACACATGATCAAAGAGGAAGATTTGTATATTATGGGATATTTTGATTCCTCTATCTCTCACTCACCCTTTTTGGAAAATCCGGATCGGATCCCGGAGGGGAAGGAAGACTCACCGTCAGGCGTATTCCGTAGCTATATCACGTGAGACACCAACCTGATCTCCAGCGGGTGGAATGCTCCGTGAAATACATCGTGGTGACGGGGGGGGTGATGAGCGGCCTCGGAAAGGGGATCACGACCGCGTCCATCGGGAGGATCCTGAAGAGCCGGGGGTACGCGGTCACGGCGGTGAAGATCGATCCGTACCTGAACATCGACGCCGGCACCATGAACCCGGCCCAGCATGGCGAGGTCTACGTGCTCTCGGACGGGGGCGAGGTGGATCTCGACCTCGGAAATTACGAACGGTTCCTGGACATCGAGCTCTCCTCCGATCACAACATCACCACGGGCAAGGTCTACCGCACGGTCATTGAGAAGGAGCGGAAGGGCGACTTCCTCGGTTCCACGGTCCAGATTATCCCCCACATCACCGACGAGATCAAGGCCTCCATCGGTCGTGCAGCGGGAAAGCCGGTGGACCACGGGACGGCGGAGATCTGCCTCGTCGAGGTCGGGGGCACCGTCGGCGACATCGAGAGCATGCCCTTCCTCGAGGCGGTCCGGCAGATGCGGGGCGAGCTTCCGGCCCGGGACATTGCCCTCATCCACGTCACCCTCGTCCCTATGGACACCATGGGGGATATGAAGACGAAGCCCACCCAGCACTCGGTGAAGGCCCTGCGGGAGCTCGGCCTCGCGCCGGACATCATCGTGGCCCGGGGGGAACGGCCCCTCGGCGAGGGGACGAAGCGGAAGATCTCGGCCTTCTGCGACGTAAAGCAGCGGGCGGTCATCTCTGCGGCCACGATGCCCGACATCTACCAG
>DATGDI010000106.1:0-7232 GCA_035310965.1 Methanomicrobiales archaeon | reverse complement strand
GTACCGTGCGATGCCCCTCGAGAGGTCAACCGCGTAGGGAAAGCCGAACTGCCATCCCAGCACCTCGCCGGAGCCCGTCACGTTGTAGTGGCCCCGCATCGGCATGATGTTGAACTTCGTGAACTCGTTCAGGTCCTTCGTGAGCATGATGGCGGCGTCGATGTTGTGGTTCTTCGACAGGGACTGGGTTACCCCCATCCCGAAGAAGATGATCCCGAACCTGCCGCTCTTCATGACCTCGGCGCCCTCGTAGATCTTCTCCTTGGGGATGCCTGCCACCGTGTCCGGGAGCCAGTGGCCGTGGAGCGCCGTCCTGAAGGCCTGGAGGAGCTCGTAGTCCCTGCCCTGCTCGACCTGGTAGTAGTAGTCCGCCATGTTGGAGGTATCGGTCGGGCGCGGGTCTACGACGATGACCTTCCGGCTCGCCTGCCCCTTCCCCGTGAAAAAGCCGCGGGGGAAGATGGAGTACCGGCTCATGTGCCGGGGATGGGCGTGGGCCGGGTTGCAGCCCCAGTAGAGGATCCGGTCGGCACGGTTCTTGATTTCCCCGAGGGTGCAGCTCGGGATGCCCACGTCCTGGACCGCGATCAGGGTCGTCCCGTGGCAGACCGTGGCGGTGTTGTCCACGACCGCCCCGCAGAGCTCCCCGATCTCGTGGCCGACGGACTGCGCCTCGCAGTTCGTGGAGGACCAGCCGTACATGAGGGGCTTCTTTGACTTCGCGAACATCTGGGCGGTGTACTCGACCGCCTCGTCGTAGCTCACCTCCTTGTAGCTCCCGTCCGGCTGCTGCATCCGGGGCCTCGTCGGCCGGTCGGCCGCCTGGGAGTGGTGGAACTTCTCGTTCCCGATGGCGCAGGCGTTCATGACCTCCAGGATCTTCTTGCCATCGTCGGAGAGCACGACCTCGATGTCGTCACAGAGGGTGCCGCAGAACGGGCAGATCACGTCAGTTACAGTCTTTGTCACGTCTACATCACCTCGGTCAGCCTTCCGCCCGGCAGGCCTTCTGCACGAGCTCGATCCCGAGGAGCACCAGCTCGTTCGGGGCGGGTTCTACCTCCACGGGGACCCCCTTGAAGGTCGGCATCCCGGTGGAGTAGGTGTTGGGGTTTGTTATCTGGTTCGCCCATGGTCCCATGGGGATCCACCCGAGCCCCGGGTGGGGTCCCTGGGTTGCATCCACTGCCTTGACCACGACGGTCCCGTAGGGGCTCGTGACCCGGACGTTCGTGTTCCGGTATATCCCGAGCTTCTTGAAGTCCTCAGCATCGAGCTCGATGATCCCGCAGGCCTCGCGGTAGGCGGGCTTCTCCTTGCCCCCCTCGATGGCGACGCCCTGCTGGATGGTGCGCCCGCTGATGAGGTTCAGCTGGATCTTTGCCAAACTGACACCTCCGTCACTTCGCGAGCGCTTTTATGGGGCTCGGGCCGAGGTCATTGATGGTCTTCACCACGTCCCCGACCACCTTGGCCCATTTCGCGCCCTCGGATGCCGAGACGAAGGTCATCCGGAGGCGCTTGTCCTCGATGCCGAGATCCTTTAAGACGCTCTTTAGGAGGAACATACGCTTTGCAGACTTGTAGTTCCCCTCAAGGTAGTGGCAGTCGCCGAAGTGGCATCCCGACACAAGCACCCCGTCAGCCCCGTCCATGAAGGCCTTCATGATGAAGAGGGGGTCGACCCGCCCGGTGCACATGAGGCGCACGATCCGGATATCGGGCGGGTACTGGGCCCGGGCGCTCCCCGCGAGATCGGCTCCCGCATAGGAGCACCAGTTGCAGACGATCCCGAGGATCTTTGGCTTCCAGCCCTCCGGTGCTGTCATTACTTTGCACCTCCCAGGAGGAAGGCATCAATTTGCGCAACAACCTGCGGGGTGGCGAAGTGCTGCATCCAGATGGCGCCTCCGGGGCAGAAACCGCCGCAGGTCCCGCAGCCCTTGCACTTGGCCTCGGTCACCTGCATGACCTTCCCGCCGCCCTCCTTATCCACGAGGGAGAGTGCCGAGTACGGGCAGAGGTTCACGCACATGCCGCATCCTGCGCACTTCTCCTCGATGCACTGGGCGAAGTAGGGCTCGAGCTCCACCTTCCCTATGTGGATGGGGATGGAGGCCGCCGAGGCGGCACCCTCCGCCTGGGCCACGGTGTCGGGGATGTCCTTCGGTCCCTGGCAGACCCCTGCCACGAAGACCCCTGCCGTAGTGGTGCCGCACGGGTTCAGCTTCGGGTGGGCCTCGAGGAGCCACCCGTCCTGGGAGCAGGAGACCCCGAAGAGCTTCCGGGTCCGGTCGGTGTCCCACGCCGGCTGGACCGCTGCCGCGAGGACCACCATGTCCACCTCGAGATCGATAGGCCGGTTGAGCATCGTATCCTCGGCATAGACATGGAGGTTCTTCGTCACCTTGTCCTCGAGAATGTTCGCCACCCGGCCCCGGATGAACTTGGTACCCTCGTCCTGGATCCGGTAGTAGAACTCCTCGTACATCTTCCCGAAAGAACGGATGTCCATGTAGAGGATGTACGGGATCACCCCCGGTATCTTCTCGATGATCTGGTGGGCGTGCTTCAGGGAGTACATGCAGCAGAACCGGGAGCAGTAGGGCTTCCCGATGCCGGTGTTGTCCCGGGAGCCTGCACAGAGGACGAAGGCGACCCGCTTCGGGGTCTGGCCGTCGGACGGGCGGATGAGGTGCCCTGCGGTCGGACCGGAGGCACAGATGAGCCGCTCGAACTCCAGGCTCGTGACCACGTTGTCGAACTGCTGGTAGCCCCACTCCCGCTTCTTCTCCACCGGGAAGATGTCATAGCCAAGTGCCAGGACAACGGTCCCGACCTTGACCTTCCTGAACTCGTCCTTCATCTCGAGATCGATGGCCTTCTTCTCGCCACATGCGGTGACGCAGAGGCCGCACTTGATGCAGGTGTCGAAGTCGATGGTGTAGAGGAGAGGCACCACCTGCGGGTGGTAGATATAGATGGCCTTCCTCGGCTTCATCCCCATCTCGAAGGGGTTCGGTTTGATGACCGGGCAGACGGGCTCGCAGTCGCCGCAGCCGTTGCAGCCGCCGCCTGCGATCCCCTTTGCCTCGGCCTCGGCCATGGAAAGGACGCCGTTGGCCTTCTTTTTGAGGGTTACGTCGAAGTTCCCGATGAACCCTTCAACTGCCTCGACCTCGTGGTAGGTCAGGAGCTCGATATTCTCGGCCCTGCCCACATCCACCATCTTGGGGGTGAGGATGCACTGGGAGCAGTCCAGGGTCGGGAAGGTCTTGTCCAGCTGGGACATCCTGCCGCCGATGGTCGGGAGCTTCTCCACAAGGTAGGTCTTGATGCCGGCGTTTGCCAGGTCAAGGGCAGCCTGCATCCCTGCTATCCCTGCACCGACCACCATGGCCGCGTGCTCGACAGGCACGCTCTTTGGAGTCAGGTCCTGGAGGAGTGAGGCCTTCGCAACCGCGATCCGGATGGCATCCTTGGCCTTTTCGGTCGCTCCCGGGGCATCGTGCATGTGCACCCAGGTGCCCTGCTCACGGATGTTGGCCATCTCGAACCGGAAGGGGTTGAGCCCGCCCTCCTTGGTGGCTCTCCGGAAGGTTGGTTCATGGAGCCGGGGAGAACAGGCCGCGACAACGGTTCCGGTCAGGTTCTTCTCTTTGATGGCGTTGATGATCTTGGTCTGGCCCGGTGTTGAGCAGACGTACTGGTAGTCCTCGGCATGCGCCACGTTCGGAAGAGTCTTCGCGTACTCGATGACGTCCTTCACATTGATAACGCCCGCGATGTTCGTACCGCAATGACAGACGAAGACGCCGATCCGTGCCTTCTGGGGTGTCGCTTTCGCCTTGGTTTCCTTGGCTTCCTTGGTGTCCTTTACCTTTGCTTTTGCCTTTGTGTCAGCCATCTTCGTACCTCACAGGATCTTCTTCAGGAAGGAGTCGACAGGGATGGCGTGCATGTCGAGGGCCAGGTCCGTGGGGCTCATGCCCTGGGCCAGGCCGAGAAGTTCGTTGAAGTGGAGGACAGGGAGGCCCCACAGCTTGCCGAACTTCTCCTTGATCTCGATCTGCCCGCGGTCGAACTGGAGCTGGCAGAACGGGCAGCATTCGGTTACCGCATCTACCTTCGCCTCGTGAAGGTTGATGAGCTTCTCGTTCGTGATGTCCAGGGCATGGACGAGGTCATAGCCCCGCACACCGCCTCCTGCGCCGCAGCACTGCATCTTCTTCCGGTACTGGACCGGCTCGGCCCCCAGGGCCGCCACGAGCTCCTCGATCCACATGGGATTCTCGGTGTCGCCGAGGTGCCGCTCCTTCTTGGGTTTGATGAGGTGGCATCCGTAGTGGACCCCGATGCGGGTCCCGGTAAGGGGCCGGGTTACGCTCTCCCGGATCCGGTCAGGGCCGCAGATCTTCGGGTCAGAGTAGAGTTCAACGAGATGGAAGACATCGATGGTCCCCTTGAACTCCATGGTCCCCTTCTTGGTGGGGTCCATCGGGTCGGGGACGGTCTTCAACACCTCGTTCACCATGTCCCGGAGATCGTCGTTGTGCTTCAGCTTCTCGTTCACCTCGTAGATGGACTTGTAGCAGCCGTTGCACTCGAGGGCAATGTCCATTCCCATCTTCTCGGCGATGACGACGTTCCGGGCCGCCATGGCATACCAGACATTGAGATCGATGGAGCCGAAGGCGCCCGGTGCCGGGCAGCAGCTCGCACCCTTCATCTCGTGCAGGTTGATCCCGAGTTTCTTGCTGCAGGCGATCCCCGCAGATTCACAGCCCGGGTACCGGTTCGGGGCGATACAGCCGAGGAAGAGGGCGTAGTCGTGTCCCTTGGCCTCAGCCATGCTTCTCAGCCTCCGCGACGATCTTATCGGCTATTTCCTTCACATGCCAGTGGTCGATGATCTGCCGGATACCAGGCATGTATTCAGTGTAGGTGTGGGTGGTGGGGGGATCCTTTGCGAGCCCGAGCCGGACCCGTACAGCACGGTTCACATCGTTGTTCGGCACGCCGTGGCCGGACTGGTAGATGAGCTGCACGGTCTTCAAGAAGTTGACCGGGATGATCTTCCGCTGGTACGCGAAGTTCCGCATCGCCATGATCACGTCCGTCGGGGCGATGTCCCTCGGACACCGGTCGGTGCAGCTGTAGCAGGTGGTGCAGAGCCAGAGATCTGGATCGGTGAGTGCCTCATCCTCGAGGCCGAGGATCTGCCTCCTCATGAAGAGCCGGATGCGGTATGAGGATCGTGGTGCCGAGACGCACGAGCCGGTGCAGGTCCCGCACTGGAAGCACATGTGGTTCACCGTGCGGGCGAGGTCATGCACCTTCTTCGTGAAGTCCGGGTTGCTGTACTCCCGGTAGTAGTACCGGTCCTGGAGTTTCGCTTCGAGTTTTGCGTCTGTGTAACCTTTTGCCTTGACCATGGTGATACCTCACGTCTTCCCGAGCATCTTTTCTTGGACCTCTCCGGGCTGGACGGTTTCTTTCACCTGGGAGGTGCGCTTCGTGAAGAGCTTCTCCTCGATCTTCTTGAACAGGTCCGTCTCCGTTCCCTTATACCGGATGCTCTTTCTCTGGAGCACGATAATGTCCTCGCCCGGGCACGCGGCCACGCAGGCCCCGCAGAACATGCAGAGGTCCTTGTTCACCGCGATCTTCGCCTCCTGCGATCCCTTCATCTGGGCGGCCGGTGGCGGGGTCGGAAGGTAGATGGCGTTGCAGGGGCAGACCTCGACGCAGGTAGAGCATCCCGACGGGCACTTCTCGGGGAAGAACTCGATCTCGCCGTCGAAGAGCTTCTCCACGGTGATGGCCTCGGTCGGGCAGTTCCGGCTGCACCAGGTGCAGGTGCAGCAGAGGTCGTTATCGATGTCGACCTTGCCCTGGATCTTGTCGCTCTCGACCGTCCGCTCGACGGTGATGCACTCCTCGGGGCAGGCCTCGACGCAGACCTTGCAGGCGTCGCACTTGGTCTCGTCCCAGGGGAGGCCGGTCTTCGCATCGGCCACGGCCTCGACCTTGCCGCTCTCACCGGTGAAGGGCTTTTTCTTCACGGTGATGGCCGGGCAGAGGTAGCCGCAGATGCCGCAGACCGTGCACTTCTCCATGTCGACCTTGAACTCGGTCTTGGACTTGAGGGCCAGCTGCCGTTCCTTGCCGTCCTTCGCCGCACCCTCGAAGAGGGGGACGTCTCTCTTGATGGCGTCCCTGGGGCAGACGTCTTCGCAGACGGTGCACTTCACGCACTTCTCGTCGTCGATCTTCGAGACCTGGTCGTACTGGGGAAACCCCTCCTTCTCGATAATGGGGTACCGCTCGACCCCATCGATGGTGAGGGAGAGGGCCGAGAAGGGGCACATAACGGGGCAGACGCCGCAGTACGAGCACTTCACCTCGTCGATCTCGACGGGTGCGGCATAGTCCACGGCTCCCCGGCGGACCGCTCCGACCGGGCCCCACTTGATGGCCTCCTCGGGGCAGGACTCGATGCAGATGCCACAACCCGTACAGACGTCCACGTTCAGGATCAGGTTGTTCGTGGTCTGGAGGAGTCTCTGTTCCTGGATGATCTTCTTGCCATCCTTCTGGAATTCGAGCCTCTTGGAAAACTTGGGGAAAAGGGTCATCTCTCACATCACTCCGTTACATACACAACGGTCGGCTTGGATCCAGCCTCCCAGCGTCCTTTCAACCGGATAACATCGTACGGGCATGCTTCCACGCAAACGCCGCATCCGGCGCAGAGCTCGGACTTCACGTCCAGGGTGATGGCCTTGCCATCCCTCACACAGTAGATCTTTTCCTTTGTCACGGGATCCACGGTGTGCAGCTCCAATGCGTTCACGGGGCATGCAACCACACAGTTGTTACAGCCGGTACAACGATCCAGATTGACGTGTACTGCGAATGCCATGTTTGCACGCACCAGCTCTGTCGATTTGTCGATTTGAAAATCGATCACCATCAGGTGGTCGAAGCCGGTAATTAAATCTTCTGAAAATTCGCAGAGGTCAGATTTCGCCCGGACTCCCGCAAAAGGCTCAGAAGATTTATAGATATATTTTGATTTTTGGACCTTATTAAATATATGTAATGGTGTCGCTTCCAGTCGAGTTTTCCGGAAAAGAGATCAAATGATAACATTCTTTAATGGACCCGGTGAATGTGTGGTGAAAAGGGGTGAATGATTTTGGAGATAAATGGCGTGAAAATCGATGATA
>DATGDI010000105.1:0-7526 GCA_035310965.1 Methanomicrobiales archaeon | reverse complement strand
CGGTGAACGCCATCAATCCCTGCGCCCTCGCCGTCCTCGTGGTCATCCTCCTCGCCATCATAACGAACAACCCGGGGAGGCGGGACCAGGTCCTCCTCGCGGGCCTCGCCTTCTCCCTCTCCATCTTCGTCTTCTACCTCGCGTACGGACTCGTCCTCGTCTCCCTCCTCTCCACGGTCCGGGAGGCGACCTCCCTCCAGCCCCTCATCACCCGGGCCCTGGGGCTTGTCTCCATCGTCATCGGGATCTTCCACATTCGGGAGTACCTCGCCCCGGGAGGCCCCGTGGTCGGCACCGGCATCCCGACCGGCTGGAAACCCAGGCTCGGGGAGGCCCTCAACCGGATCAGCTCCCCCTGGGGGGCCTTCGTCGTCGGGGGCCTGGTCACCCTCTTCCTCCTCCCGTGCAACATCGGGCCGTACATCATCGGCTGCGGCATCCTCGCGGTCTACGGGCCGGTCGTCGCCATCCCCTGGCTCCTCCTCTACAACCTCGTCTTCATCCTCCCCATGCTCGGCATCACCCTCGCCGTGTACCTGGGAGTCGCGAGGATCAGCGACGTAAAGGGGTGGCGGGAGGAGAACATCGGCCGGTTCCACCTCGCCTCGGGCCTTGTCATCCTCGCCTTCGGGATCCTCCTCGTCCTGGGCCTGATCTGACCCGGTGACGGCTGTCGGGGAACCCTTCAGCCGCCTCTTTTCTTATCGGCGACGAACAGGTCCACGGGTCCGAAGGCCCGGGCATCGAAGAGCCCCCGGGGGGTGATCCTGAGCTCGGGGATGACAGGCAGCGCGAGGAAGGAGAGGTGCATGAAGGAGTGGGGGCCCCCACCTAGGGAGGCGACCTCTTCATCGAGCCGGGCGAGCTGCCGCGCCACTTCCTCGAAGGGTTCGGCCGACATAAGGCCCGCGCATTCCAGGGGAAGGGCGGTCACCCTCTCCTTCGATACCACGACCAGGCCGCCGTCACGGGCGGCCACCTCGCGGACCGCCCGGAGGATCTCCCGGTCCGAGGCCCCGGCCGCGAGGATGTTGTGGGCGTCGTGGGAGACCGAGGAGGCGATGGCCCCCGAGGCGAGGCCGAAGCCGTGGACGAGGCCCACGCCGAGGCCTCCCCTCCCGTACCGGTCGCAGGCCACGATCTTGAGAATGTCCCTGCCGATATCCGGTAGCTCCCCTCCGCGCACGTCGTATCGCAAATCCTTCGTCGCGATCTGCCCCGGAACGAGGCCGATCACCCGCGCCTCTCCCGAGCCGTCGATCCGGAGGGAGGCGGCGTCAGGCAGTCTGCAGCGGAACGGTGTCCGGAGCGGCTCCGGCCTCCGGTAGGGGGCATGGTCGGCTCGGACTCCCCTCTTCCAGGTCTCCCTCACCCGGAATTCCCGGCCCGGTTCCAGGATGCAGAAATCGGCGATCCTGCCGGGAGAGATGGCACCCCGGTCCGAGAGGCCGAAGCGTCCGCAGGGAGAGAGGGTCGCCATCCGGAGGGCGAGGTCGGGGTCGAGGCCGAGGGCGATGGCCTTCCGGACGCAGTCGTCCACATGGCCCGCCCCTGCGAGGAGGTCGGCGTGCCGGTCATCGGTGGCAAAGGAGCAGCGGTCCGCGGTGCGGGGGGTGACGAGCGGGAGGAGGTCCGCGAGGTTCCGCTCGGTGGAGCCCTCCCGGATCATGATGAACATCCCCTTCCCGAGCTTCTCCCGGGCCTCTGCAAGGGTGGTGCACTCGTGATCGCTCTGGAGGCCCGAGAGGATGTACGCGTTCAGGGGTTTCCCGGAGAGGCCCGGGGCATGGCCGTCCCGGATCAGGGAGAGGGAGAGCTTCCGGCCCACCTCCGCATCGCCGGAAAGCACCCCGGGCACGTCCATCATCTCCCCGAGGCCGATGACCCCCTCCCTTCCCAGGAACCCCCGGAGATCGGCCGCGGAGAGGGTGGCGCCCCCGGGATCGCCCGGTGCGGAGGGAACACAGGAGGGGAGCATGAGGAGGATATCGAGGGGCGTGCGGGAGGCCTCCCTCATGAGGTACTCGATACCCGGGACCCCGGCGACATTCGCGATCTCGTGGGGATCGGCGATGACGGTCGTCGTCCCGTGGCTGAGAACCACCCGGGCAAACTCGGAGGGGGCGAGGAGGGAGGACTCGGGATGGACGTGGGCATCGACGAGGCCCGGGACGACCCGCGCACCGCCGAGGTCATGGGTTTCGGCCCCCCGGTATTCGCCCGTCCCGACGACGATTCCGCCGGTTACGGCAAAGGAGGTCTCGGTCCAGGAGCAGTCGAGGGGGTTGAAGAGGGTCCCGCCGTGGAAGACGGCATCGGCCGGCTCCTCACCCAGAGCCGATGCGAGGAGTCGTTCCATGGGATGCCACGGTGATGTCCTGGATGGCTGCCGCCCTCCTGACGTTATTCGTGATGACATACAGGTAGAGGCGGAAGGTCCCGTCGTCCAGGGCGAGGGGGATGGAGTAGGTGCCCGTGCCCCTCTCGAGCCTGACCGAAAGGATCTCCCGGGTCACCTCGACCTGCCGGAAGTCCTGGAACCGGAAGACGTTCACCTGGAGTGCCGCGTCCCCGGCCCCGGCGCTGTTCGTGACCTGGACCCGGAGGCTGCTCCCGTCGTACACGGCCGGCCCGATGGTGGCCGTGGAGAGGCAGCCCGTCGAGAGGGAAAGGATGGCGAGAAGGGAAGCGAGGAGGAGCACCGATTTTCCGGTGGACATTAACGAAATGTGAAGTTCTGGAGATAAAAAGCTATGGGAGGGGGACACGGGCAGAGAGGATCTCCGCGAGGAAGGCACGGAGGGAGGGCTCCACGTTCATGCCGGTCCGGGCGGAGATGACATGGACCGGGAAAAAGGGCACAAGCTCCCTCACCTGCTCGGGAAGGGCTTCCGCACAGTCGCACTTGTTGGCCATGACCGCGACGGGGATCCCCCGGGTCTTCAGCCACCGGAAAAGGGAGAGGGTGAGCTCGTCCAGGTCCCGGGTGGAGTCGACCACGACGACCGCCCCGTCCATCCCCCTCGAGAGGACCTTCCGGGCAAACTCGAACCGCTCCTGGCCGGGGGTCCCGAAGAGGAAGATGCTGCAGTCCCCGATCCGGACCCGTCCGAAGTCCATGGCCACCGTGGTGGAGCCGTCGGCGTTCTCGGCCTCGATGTGCCGGGAGAAGGGATCGAGCGCACGGATGAAGCTTGACTTCCCCGCGTTGTAGGCCCCGAAGACCACGATCTTGATCTTCTGCCCGGCCACACCCATACGATAGCGTTGGAAGGCACCAGATTTAATATTTCCTTTTTTGAACCGGACAGAACGGTCTTATCTGGGGAGAGTTCCCTTTTTGGATATAAATACAGGGTAAAAAATTGAGCGGAAATGAAAGAATATGAGATCAAAATAGATAGACTTATAAATGAATTCATACCTGTAGTGCCATCCCCTCTACCAAGCCCGGTCGCTCGGGAATGAGTCAGGATGCCGGGCAACCGGGTACCGGGACGGCAGCAGGATGGAATCCGATGCCAAAGGATGCCCGTTCAGAAGATGTGGTGATCGACGAGGGACTGGGCCGGCAGGCGTATCCTGACATGGAGGTTCTTTGCGGGATAGATCTCCTCCATCATCTGGAGAGAACAGCGGTTCAGGCTTCCCCCGAGCCGGATATCGTAGATGTGCTGCTCGCTCTCGTAGAACCCCGTGATGGCTTCGGCCGGAGTACCCTCGCCCCGGGACAGGATGTGCTCGGCAAACTTCCTCCCGAAGTCGGCCGGGATCTCCCAGGGCTCCCCGTCCACCCAGAGGGCGCACCGGTTCACCTCGAGGATATTCCCGTCGAGGAGGGTGAGGGATGTCTCGAGGTCGACCCGGTTGAGGCCGGCCGAGGCACCGGATACGAAGTTCTGGAAGATCTCCGAGAAGAGCCGGCGGGTCTGCCCGATATCGGTCGTGAGGGCCTTCACGGCGAGCTCCCGGGGGCCCTCGGGAATGACCTCCTCCCGCCGGATTCTGTCCAGGAGCTCGTTCTGCTCCTGGAGGTGCCTGAGCACCTCCTTCAGGTTGTCGTACCGGTTCCAGAACTCCTTCTCCTGGTAGAGGTGGTGGAGGTAGAGGTCATTCCCCATGGCCGGTCACTTCGCCCCGGGGTCCCCGGTTTCCCCCGCAGTGAGGACCTTCTTGGAGAGGATCTCCATGAGCTCCTTCTTCTCCAGGTTCTTCGTGACCTCGGCCTGGATGGCGAGGAAGATAATGCCGAGGGCCACGGTGACGAGAACGAGGCTTCCGAGGAGCATGAACCCGTCCATGGACCGGAAGACCGCCATGGAGAGGGTCCCGAAGGAGACCAGGTAGAAGGGTACCCAGGTGCGTTGGGAGAATGCGTTCATGCCTGATCAACTAGTTAATCACTCTCATATATATATTAATCGATTTTGTTTTAATTTACCATTGACCCTTTTTTCACAAAATACAAAATCAGGATGGGTTCAATGAGTATTCAGCCCTTATTTGCCGTCATCCTTCCCCCCGGGGCGGTCCGGGGGCAGATCGGGAATCCGGGTGGCAGCAGAGGAAACAGATTTATGGTGAGCCTTCCTTGGTTTCTCCATGGAAAGGGGAGATCTGGCTGCGGTCATCATCGGCCTTTCCCTGGTCATCGTCCTCATGGTCGTCCTCTCTCCTCCCCATGCACCCGGTACCGAACCAACCACCCGGGTCCCGACCCCAGTGCCCGCCACAACGGTCCCCGGATCCCTCCCGAATCCGACTTCGGGAACACCCCCGCCGACACCGGAAACCCCCACGCCTACACCCTTCCCCGCGAAACGCATCCTTTACACAGCCGACTACGCCCGGTTCCCCGTCCGGTTCCTCCCGGCCGACATGGCCCTGTACGGGTTCTCGGACATCGAATGGCCGTACGGGAGCTCCTTCGTTTTCGCCTACGTCGAGGAGAACCACGGGGGGATCACCGAGCCCTTTACCGTGACCTACCCCGTCTGGAAGCTCGTGACCAGCGTTTCCGCCGTGAAGACCCCGGAGAAGGCCCGGTTCAGGATGATCCTCGTGGACAGGCAGAGCGGCCGGATCATCGAGGGGGTGGAGATCCGGTTCCCCGGCTCGGTGACAAAGACGGTCGCCTCCCGGGGGAGGCCCCTCTACATGGTTATCGCGGCGGAGGGCGTGGACCGGTTCACGGTCTCCCTGGAAGCACCGTCGGAATTCATGGAGTGAACCTTCCTTCCCCAAATTCGCGATACGGTACCGGGAGGATCTGCGGACAGACCTTCAGAAGAGGCGGTTCGATCGCGGAAAACGGGCCCGTCGGGGCCGGTTTCGGAAAAAGCGGCCCGGGGGCGATCGCGGAAAAAGGGCCCGTCAGATCTTCTCGACGGTGACCTTTACCCGGTCCCCGGGCCGGAGCCCGTGGCCCTTGGGGAGGTCGATATTGAACCACAGCGCATCGGGGTCCTGCGAGGCATGCTCCTGGGACATGATGCAGTCCCTCTTCTCGTCGATGCCTGCGACAAACCCGATCTTTCCCGTGATCTCGATACGGGCCATGAGAGGGAAAACCGGAAAAGAGGTCAGGCCGGGCGCGAGGTCACGAGCCAGGTCGTGCTGTTCGAATAGCTCCACCGGATGATGGAGAGTTCCTCGCAGATCTCGGCGAGGATCCCCATGTTGGTCCCCACCTCCTTCGGGGAGAGGCCCAGGTCCTTCGCGATGTACTTGGACTTGAAGTAATGCTTCCCCTTCCGGATGCCGGAACTGAGATAGGAGAGGATCTTGCGCTGGGTGTCGTTGTGTTTTTCCCGGATTCGGTTCGCGGTTGACATCCATTCGCCCCCTGTTTGATCCTCAATGTGTCTCCGGGGGACTATAAAAAAGTTCCTTTTCGGTTCCCTAGCGTACCGACGCTAGGAACCTAGCGTACCGACGCTGGGAACCCCGTCGTCCGACGGGGCCGTCCCCTGACCTCACCGGGGCTGGACCGGTGCCCCCGCGATCTTCCCGATGAGGGCCTCGAGGACCTGGCCGCGCATCCCCTCCACGAACTTCACCGACCCAACGACGAGGTGACCCCCTCCCGAGACCCCGCCACCGGTGATCTCCTGCCTGAGCTCCCGCACCATCCGCGGGATGTTCATCATCACGCCCCGGGACCGGAGCACCGCGAAGTCCGGCCCGAAGCCGATGGTGACCACGGGGGCTCCCGGGTTCTTCTGGATGAGCCGGTCATGGATCTCCCCCGAGGTCTTCCCGGGCGGGGGGAAGGTGAACTTGTGGGCATGGAGCTCCACGTCGAGGAGGAAGAGCTTCACCCCGTTCACGAGGGTCCGTTCCTCCACGTGGGGCATGGAGGCCTCGACCTGGTCGGCGATGGCCAGGTTCGCCTGCTCGACCAGGTGACGGACCAGGGCCTGGTGGCGATCGGGGTTGCCGTTCAGGCCGAGGAGGTCCTTCACGAGCTCCCGGCCGTCGTTGAACCGGAGCCAGAACTGGAGGTAGTCCAGGGCGAGGGCGATGTCCTTGCAGTGGGCTTCGGGATAGGCCTCCCCGGCGATGGCCAGGTACCGCCCCCGCTCGGGGGCCTCGGACCGGTCCCCGACGGCAGAGACCGCGGCGATGTGCCGGATGCCCTCCTCCACCGAGGGGTGCACGAGCCGGGCGATCTCGACCCCGAGCATCCCCGAGGTTACCCCGAAGTCCCCTCCCACGTGGTAGGGGTTCACGTGTCCCTCGAGGAAGGGGTCCACCACCTCGTCGGGATGGTGGTGGTCCACGACGAGCATCGCGAGGTCGTACACCGCGGCCATCTGGAGGGAGGGGATGTCCTCCTCGGTGGATCCGTTGTCCATGAGGACGATGAGGGGGAGCTTCTGGCCGTACCGGACCAGGTCCTTCAGGGCGAAGTCCAGGTCCCGGGTGATATCCTCGATCTCGTAGAAGGGGGCCTTGCTCGGGGAACGCTTGAAGAGGAAGTAATCGGAGTCGAAGTCCCCCCCGTTCTCCCGGATCAGGGCGACCACGGCCTGCTCGAGGGAGACGGCTGCCGAGATCCCGTCGGCGTCGGCATGGTGCCGGACGAGGATGGGCTGGCCCATGAAGACCGCCTTCCGTACCCGGCGGGCGACCTTCCGGAGGGCAGGGACGAGGGCCGCGAGGACCTGGCTCTCCACGAGGAGGGGGAGCTCGGCGGGCTCGGCCCGGGCCTCCAGGGTGAGGTCGATCTCCTCCCGGACATGGAGGGCCTCGTCGCCGGTGAGGACGGCGAGGGAGGAGACCTCCACCTGGAGCTGCGAGTTCCGCTGCATCACCTCGCCCATCATGGAGACGACGTCCCCGAGCTGGACCTCGGGGTACGCCCGGACCCCGGCCTCCACGAAGGCCGCGGCATTGGCGAGCCCCTCGCCGTCGACGAGGGTGAAGATGGTGGGGCCACTCGTCTGCTTGATCTGGGAGATCTCCCCGTGGACCCGGACGACCCGGCCGATGGACTTCTGGAGGTCCGAGAGTTTCACGGCGGC
>DATGDI010000104.1:0-10169 GCA_035310965.1 Methanomicrobiales archaeon | reverse complement strand
ATATTATTGTCCATGCACAGGATTCCCCCTTATCAGGGGTCCCGGGATTACCCCGGAGCGGATCCGTCGGGAGCTCAGGAATCGAAGTCGGGGAGGACCAGGCCGGTGGCGGGGTCGCGGTTTTTCCTGGCGGTAAGGCCGGCGAGCTCGAACACGACAACCTCCACGACGAGGTATGTCTCTGCCTTTCCCCGAATGCACCCGGTGAGTGCCCTTTCGCCGCGTCCCGCCGATCCATGGACATGGATCACCGGCCCCTCATCGCCCGGAAACACCGAGGCGATTCCCACCACCTCCCAGCCCTCCCCGAAACGGACGAAGTGGGGCGTGGGCGGAATGACCGGCTCCTCGGGTCCGGTGACGATGGATCCCTCCCGGAGGGCGCCCAGGAAGAGCATGACCGCGTGGGAGATTCCCTCACGCACGACGAGGTTTTTTATCCCGGCCAGGAAATCCTCCCCGTGATCCACCCGTGCCACGAAGATCCGCCCCATCCGGGCCGACGTATACTTCATGATGTCACTCCTTCATCCGGTCCCGCTCCCTTACGCGCGGTGCTCCGGCTGGATCCCTCACCTAATCATTCCGGGCGATGGAAGAAAACCCTTTCACCTCCTTTCCCGTCTGTATCCAGTCGGCACATCCCTGGGATATCCATAAATACGGGGAACTGGATAGCTCGCTTTATAAAACATCAGGAAGGGGGAACCACAGACCATGAACAACCCTACGGAGCTATGGGGGCGGATTGCCGGTATGACGTTACCGGTGATCCTGCTTCTCGTATGCCTGTCAGTCCCGGCCTCGGCCCAGGTATCCCCGGCCGAGGGGTCCCTCCTCTGGACCTATACCGCGGATAACAGCATTGCGGGGGTGGCAACGACCCCGGACGCCTCACTCACCGTTGCTATCACCACTGAGGCAGGCGTGTACGCCTTTTCCCGCACCGGGGGTGTCCTCTGGAACTATCCCGTCGGCAAGCGGATGACCGCCCTCGCCCTCGCGCCGGACGGGTCCCGGATCGCCGTGGGAACCTTCGACGGCCTCACTCTCCTCGCAGGCGACGGAAGCCTCCTCTGGAAGAAACCCATCGGATCCGATGTGAACGGCGTGGGGATCTCCTCGGGCGGGGAGGAGATCGCCGTTGCCTCCTCGGACCGGCTGCTCCGGCTCCTCGGGCCTGACGGGAGCCTCCTCTGGAGCTACACCGCGAACGGAGCCATGACCTCGGCGGCCATCTCGGCCGATGGAAGCCGGGTTGTCGCCGGGTCCCAGGACTACCGGGTCTACCTCCTGAACGGGGCGGGTACCCTCCTCTGGAGCTACACCACCGGCGGGAAGATCCAGGCCCTCGCCATCTCCGCCGACGGGACCTCCGTCGTTGCGGCATCCTCGGACAACACCGTCTACCTCCTCGACGGCACGGGCCGCCTGGTCTGGAGGCGTTCCTTCACCCTCGCGCCCCTCTCGGTCGCCGTCTCGGCCGATGGAACGGCCATCGCCGTGGGATCCGCCGACTACAAGGTCTCCGTCTTCGATGTGACCGGCCAGAATACCTTCAGCGCCATCTTCGACGGGACCGTGAACGGCGTCTCCCTCTCATCGGCGGGAAGGTACCTGACGGCCGGAACCTCCCGCAACCTGGTCTACGAATATGGGTTCCTCCCCCAGACCCCGGTGGTCACCCCCTCCCCGACCCCGACGGCCACGTCCCCGCCGGTCTGGAACACGACACCGGTGACCTCCCTTCCGGTGACCACGACCCTCCCCGTCACCCTGCCGCCCACGGAAACGACCCCCGTTGCGGTCACCCAGACCCCGGGCCCCCTGCCCCCGGTCGGGTCTCCCCTGTTCATCCTCGTGGTGGCCGGGATCCTCATCGGGGTCGCGGCCCTGGTCATCGCCGGGATCCACTTCTTCCGGAAGAGGTGACCACCCGGGTTCCCGGGCGGGAAAACAGAACGGCAGGCAGGCAGCCCCTGCCCCGGCTATCCCATGATCTGCTTCCGGTGCTCCCTGCACCTCTCCCCCAGGTCCTCCTCGCCCGCGAGGCGTGCCACGTCGGCAAGGGCCTCGAGGACATGGACGGAGTCCTCGAGGAAGGAGAGGATATCGGCGGGGTACACAGATATGCCGTACTCCTCAAGGAGAGCATCGGCGATCTGCCTGTGGTCCAGGCCGGATTCCCGGAGCCCGATGATCCGGGAGGCGAAGCGCCGCTCGGGACACCCGCAGTCCGGGGCATCGCGGCACCCGCAGGCGACGAAATCATGGAGGATGTTCCGGATCTGATCCCTCGTGGCCCCGTCCAGGGATCTCAGGTTTACCCCCGAGGAGATGGCCGAGAGAAAGGAGCCGCTGAAGACCTGGTCGGGCAGCCGGAGGCCGGTGGTCCTCTCGAGTTTCCGGATGCCGGCGAACCGTGCCCGGCCGGCGATCAATCCTCCTCCCCGGTGGTCTCGTCGAAGTCCTTCAGGGATTTCAGGGATTCGCGGATGGTCTCGATCTCGAGGAGCCAGTCATCGAAGAGGGTGCTCTGCCCCGGATCGTCGGACATGTACTTGTCGCAGCAGGGGGTGCCCGCGATCACCGCCGCCCCGATCTGACCGGCCAGTTCCAGGGATTCCTCCATCTCGGCCGCGGGGAGGGCCCGGGCACGCTTCACGAGGGCTTTTATGTCCTTCTCGAACTTCCCGCCCATGAACTTCCGGCAGGCCGAGAAGAGGACGAGGAGGGAGAGCTGGAGGGACTCGACGACCTCCCCGATCTCGCCATCCCGTACCTCGGACATGACGATGGCCTCCACCTCGCGCATCCTCTGGGATGCCTCCTCCCCCGTGAACCTGCCGTTCTGGAAGAGCCTCATGATCTTGAGCACCTCGATGGTGATGTCCTCGGCGAACCGGGAGAGGGCGAGGAGTCCCTCGGGGGGATCCTCGGAAGAGGGGTCACCGGCGAAGCTCAGTCCCTCCAGGCTCCGGATCCAGTTCTCCATCCGTTCCCTGCTGTAGAAGATGTAGAAGAGCTTGAGGGGCGCTTCTTCCGGGGTGCCCTTCTTCCTTGGCATTCACTCAATTCTTCGTCTCCGGACAATTAAAGGATTCTGTCATTTCCCCCCGTTTTTTGCGATTATCTCGGTGCCCTGTCCAGCAAAAATCATTGATACATTTATATAGGACGACTTCTATATCATCCCACTGATGAAACCAAAGAGATCCCTCGTCAAGCTCCTCCTCGGCTCCATCATCTCAGGGATCATCATCAAGTACGCCGCCCAGATTGCCGGGCCGGATACCGATCCGGTCCCCCTGATCGGGCAGTTCTTCAGGGACCTCATCTTCAGCCAGACCCTGACCCGCATACCGTATGATATCTTCAAGGTTAACACCCTCCTCTGGCTCATCATCTTCCTCCTCATCGCCCTCGTGCCCTTCATGTTCGCCCTCTTTGCGGGCACCTGGGGGTTCCTCACGTACGTTGCCGGTTTCCTCGGCGGGTACCTTCTGGTGAGCGGGTATTTCTTTGCCTCCGACTTTCTCACCCTGGTCGCAGGCCTCTTCTGTGTCGCCCTCGGCCTCGTTACCGCCCTCTACGGGGAATACATCAAGGTCTAGGGAAGGGTCCCGGGTTCCCCGTTCTGCTCCTTTTCTTCTTCTCCGTTTCTCCCGCCTGAATGCCGTGCTCTCATCTGGAAACCCTTATGACCCGCCCCGGCAAACTGTTGGAAACCGGACCAAACCGGGGGGTAAACCGTGCCGGCCCGCTTCTTACGAAGGAGATCCATCATCTGGACGGTCTTTTCGACCATTTTCGGGATCCTCGTGTTCACCCTCCTCCTCGCCGCCCTGAACGTCATCGTTCCTCCCTCCCATGAGATCCTCCACGGTTTCGTCGTCCTCCTGAACAACAACCTCCCGTTTTTCATCGTCATCGCCCTCATTTTCATGACCGGGGAGATCTTCGACCGGTTCACCTTTCCCCTCAATCTCCCGGCCCCCCTCTTCCATGCCCTGGCGAGCGTCTTCATTGTCATCTTCTTCTTCAACGTGTTTGAGTTCCTGGACATGATCACCGGGGCCGGAATCTACCGGAATCTCGAGATCCTCCGGATCCTCCTCTCCATCCTGATCTTCCTCATCGTTTTCACCGGCGGGTACTTCAAGATCTTCGGCGACCTCCTCATCCGGGGGAGGGAACGGGACCATCAGGTGGAAAGCCCCCAGGCCTCCTCCGACGTCAAGACCTGGAACGACATCGGGAACGAGTTCAGGCAGCTCGTGTTTGATGTCCTCCAGCGGATGCGGGAGGAGCTCCGGGGAGGCGAGGACTAGGGCCGAGCCTTTCCGGACTGTCCTCCAGCGAATGCGGGAGGAGCTCCGGGAAGATGAAGACCAGGTAGAAAATTGAAACCGGTTTTTCTATTTGATCCTTCCCCAGACGTAAAAGAAACGCTGGACGGCCGTGGCATGGCCGAAAATCCCGAAGACCGCGAGAAGCCAGCCGAGGAAGGAGAGCCCCGAGAGGCCCGCCGGGAGCCAGAGGGTGAGGAGCCCCGCGAGGACGATGAGGACGAGCCTGTCCGCCCGCCCCAGGGTTCCCCCGTAGTACCGGCCTACCCCGACGGCCTGGGCCTGGGTGCCCAGGTAGGAGGACATGAGCACCCCGGTGAGTCCGAAGACCCCGATGATCCAGGGGGCCGCCCCGCCGGCGAAGATGCCGGTGATGATGAAGATGTCCGCGTACCGGTCGAGGACATGGTCGAGGAAGTCCCCCCGGGTGCTCGCCATCTTCATCTCCCGGGCGATGGCCCCGTCGAGGGAGTCGAAGAGGGCGTTCACCGCGACGAGGAGGATGGCCGCCGGCACCTCCCCGGCAAAGAAGGCGAGACCGGCTGCCACCGAGGCGAGGAAGGCCATCGCGGAAAAACTGTTCGGGGTAAGGCCCGCACGGATGCAGGGGCCGGTGAGGGGACGGAGAAGAGCCGCTGCATGGGGTCTGAACTGATCCAGGGTCACAACGCCTCCAGGAGATACGAGGACCAGTCTATCCGGCCATGGGAGGCCGGAACCCGGCCCCGGGAGAAACCCTCGATGAGATCTGCCACCTGTGCCGGCCCGAGCGGGGTGGTATCGATCTCAAGGACATGGTCGGAGGCATGCCTCTCGAGGGTCTCGATGAGGCAGACGTCCAGGGCCTCGGCTTCGGCGTTTTCCCGGCACTTCTCCTCCCGGTAGCCCCTCTCCCGCAGCCGGGAGAGGAGGAGGTCCGGCCTGCAGCGGAGGACCACGACGAGGTCGCAGGGGAGGAGATGGGCCAGGTGCCCCTCGACGAATCCCTCGCCGGGAGTGAACTCCCGGGCCCAGCGCTCCTCGTCGATGACCGTCGTATCCCTCTCCGGGTCCCTGCCGATGGCATAGTTCCCGACCGTATCGGAGAGATGAATCACGGGATATCTCCGGCGGGCGAGCTCCTCCGCCGCAGAAGATTTTCCGGTGCCGGGAGTCCCGGTGATCCCGCACATCATGGCCGGTTGATTTCCGTGATGAACCGTTCGTTCTCCCAGTCCTCGCCGACGCTCACCCGGATGTAGTGGTCCTCCAGGTCAGGGAAGCTCCGGCAGGACCTGACCACCACCCCCCGGGCCGCGAGGGCCTCGGTCATCTCGTCGCTCCGGGAGGGTGCGACATCCACGAGGACGAAGTTCGCCTCTGAGGGGAAAACCCGTCCCCTGATCTCCCGTGAAAACCGGTCCCGCCATCTCCTGACATGGGCGAGGTACGCGGCCGGCCCCTCCCGGTCTGCGAGGGCTGCCTCCGCAGCGGCGGCAGCGACGGTACTCACGGCAAAGGGAGTCTCTGCCCTCGCAAAGGGTTCCACGAGCCAGCCGGGGAGGAAGGCATACCCGATCCGGAGCCCGGCCAGGGCATAGATCTTGGACAGGGTCCGGCCGATGACCAGGTTGTCGTGCTTTTTCATGAGAGGCCGGTAGTCCAGGTCCGAGAAGTCGACGTAGGCGTTATCGAGGAAGAGTACCCCCTCGATTCCCTCCAGGATCACCGCGATTTCCTCCGGTGATACCGCGTTTCCCGTCGGGTTGTTCGGGCTGCAGATGAAGCCAAGCGGAGCATCCCTCATGGCCCGGGTAAAGGTGTCCGGATCGAGGGAAAAGTCCCGTTCCCTCCTCACCGGGACGATCTCGGCGCCCTGCCCCTTCGCCGCAACGCCGTAGAAGGAGAAGGTCGGGGTTGCCACCGCCACCTTCTCTCCCGGCGCGACCAGGACGCGGATGACCGTCTCGATGATCCCGTCCATGCCGGCACCGGCGGCGAAGGAATAATCGCCGTGATGCCTCCGCAGGGCCCCGAGAAGGGAAACCGGTTGCTCCGGGGGGTAGCGGTTCACGCCCCTCATGGCGAGCATGGCCGCGTCGAGGACCGGAGGGGATGGGGGAAAGGGATTCTCGTTACTCGCGAGGAGGGCGACCCGTTCCCTCCCCGATTTCAGGGCGATCTCCCGGGCACCCGTGGCATAGACGTACCCCCCCTTCTCGTAACACGGCCTAACCGAGCGCCTCATGGATGACCTCGATGGCCGTATCGATCTCGGCATCACCGATGACGAGAGGCGGGACGAGCCGGATGTTCCCGTCCGCGGCGCAGTTGATGAGGACCCCCCGGGCGGCGCACCGCTTCTGGACCTCGGGGCAGGACTGCCCGACGGTGATCCCGACCATGAGCCCCCGGACCCGGGGATTGTGGACCGAGAGGCCGTGCCGGAACCGCTCTCCCTTCGGGATCACCGTGGGGAGGATCCCCTCGATGACGCCGATGGTCGCGAGGGCCGCGGCACAGGCCAGGGGCCCGCCCGCGAAAGTGGAGCCATGCTCCCCCTTCAGGAACTCGAGCCCTTCGCGGGCCACGAGTGCCCCCATGGGGAAGCCGCTCCCGATCCCCTTTGCGAGCGTCACGATGTCGGGTTTTACCTTCTCGTGCTCGATGGCAAGCCACCGCCCGGTCCGCCCCATGCCAGTCTGGACCTCGTCGTCGATGAGGAGTGCCCCCGTTTCGTCACAGATTTCCCTGACGCCGGCCATGAAGCCCTCCGGCGGGATGATCACCCCCGCCTCCCCCTGGATGGGCTCGACAAAGACCCCGGCGGTGTCCTTCGTGACAGCCCTCCGGAGTGCCTCCAGGTCCCCGTATTCGACGAAGGTGCACTTCGGTTCGAGGGGCTCGAAGGGCTCGCGGATGGCCGGCTTGTGGGTAACGGCGAGGGCTCCGGTCGAGCGGCCATGGAACCCGTGGGTGAAGGCCACGAACTCCTTCCTCCCGGTCCTCACCCGGGCGAGCTTGATGGCCGCCTCGGTGGCCTCGGTCCCGGAGTTCGTGAGGAAGACCTTCGAGAGGCCGGTGATCTCTGAGAGCTTTTCGGCGAGCTCTGCCTGGTGGGGGACGTAGTAGAGATTCGAGCAGTGGATCAGCTGTTTCGACTGCCGGCAGATGGCCCCGACGACGGCGGGGTGGCAGTGGCCGGTGCTCACGACCGCGATCCCGGCAACCAGGTCGATGTACTCCTTCCCTTCTGCATCCCAGACCCTCGCCCCCTTGCCCCGGACGATCTTCATGTCCCGGGTGAAGACGGGCTGGTAATAGCGGGCCTCACGCTCCCTTTCCTCTTTCATTCCTGCCATGTTGACTCTCTCACTCATACTCGATGGTCGCGGGGGGTTTCGGGGTGATGTCGTACACCACCCGTGCGACGGAGGGTATCTCGGAGGTGATCCGGGACCCGATGCGCACCAGGTCGGCGAAGGGGATCTCCAGGGGATCGGCGGTCATGCCGTCGCGGGAGTTCACCGCCCTCACGGCGATGACCCAGCCGTGGATCCGGACGTCCCCCTTCACCCCGGTCCCCTTCCCGAGGAGGGCCGCGAAGCACTGCCAGGGCCGGTAACGCTCGACGAGCTCCTCCTCGGCGATGGCGTTCGCCTCCCGGACGACCCCGATCTTCTCCCGTGTGACCTCGCCGAGGACCCGGACGGCCAGGCCCGGCCCCGGGAAGGGCATCCGGTGCTGGATCTCCGGGGGAAGCCCGAGGGCCCCCGCCACCTCCCTCACCTCGTCCTTGTACAGGTCCCGGATGGGCTCGATGATCCGGGAGAAGGCGATGGAGAGGGGCATTCCCCCGACGTTGTGGTGGCTCTTGATCCCGCCCTGGCTCTCGATCCGGTCGGGGTAGATGGTCCCCTGGAGGAGGTGCCGGGCGTTCACCGCCCGGGCCTCCTGCTCGAAGACCCGGATGAACTGCTCTCCGATCCGTTTCCTTTTCTCCTCGGGGTCCGTGACTCCCCGCAGGGCGGCGAAGAACCGGTCCTCTGCCCTCACGATGTGGAGGGGGAGATCCCCGAAGAGCCTCTCTATCCGCTCGGTCTCCCCCTTCCTCATGAGGCCGGTGTCCACGTAGATGGGAACGAGCCGGTCATCGATGGCCCGGCTCGCGAGGGCGGCGCAGACCGAGCTGTCCACCCCGCCCGAGAGGGCCATCACGACCTTCTCGCCGCCGGCCTCCGCCCGGATCTCTCCGACGGCCTTTTCAATGAACTCCCCGGTGTTCATCCCGACCGCTCCCGCGGAGGCCCGCCCCCGTGCCTCTCCCGGCACGCGGTGACGAACCCGACGAAGGGAGGGGAGGGATGGGCCGGCCGGGAATTGAACTCGGGGTGGAACTGGGTCGCGAGGAAGAACGGGTGGCCGGGGAGCTCGCAGACCTCCATCCTGACCCCGTTATGCCCGGAGAAGACGAGGCCCGCCTTCTCGAGCCGGGGGATGAATTCGGGGTTCACCTCGTACCGGTGCCGGTGCCGCTCGAGGATCTCGGTCTTCCCGTAGAGCCGGCCGGCGAGGGTCCCCGGCTTCAGCATCACCGGGTAGTTCCCGAGGTGCATGGTGCCCCCGAGCTGGTCGATCCCCTTCTGCTCCGGGAGGATGGCCACGACGAAGGTCCCCGACCCGAACTCCTCGCTCGCCGCGTCGGAGATCCCGAGCATGCTCCTCGCGTACTCCACGACCGCGAGCTGGAAGCCGAAGCAGAGCCCGAGGAAGGGAACCCGGTTCTCCCGGGCATGGGTGATCGCCCGGATCTTTCCCTCGATCCCCCGGCTCCCGAACCCCCCGGGGACGACAACCCCGTCCACCTCCTCGAGGTCCCGGGCGGTGTAGTGCTCGGCGTCGATCCACCGGATCTGCACCTCGGTCGCGAGGGCACGGCCGGCATGCTTCAGGGCCTCCTTGATACTGATGTAGACGTCCTCGATGCCGTACTTGCTCACGAGGCCGACGGTGACCCTGTCGGTGTAGTCCCGCATGGCCTTCGTGTACCACGAGGTATCGGCGTCCCTCCTCTCGAGCCCGAGGTAATCCGTGAGGACATCGGCGAGGCCTTCCCGCTCCAGCTCGAGAGGCACCTGGTAGATGTCGGGCATCGTGGCCGCAGAAATAACCGCCCGTTGCTTCACGTCGCAGAAGGCCGAGATCTTCCTCTTCGTTCCCTCGCCGAGGGGCCGTTCCCCCCGGGCCACGATGATGTCCGGCGCGAGGCCGAGCTCCCGCAGGGCCTTCACCGAGTGCTGGGTGGGCTTCGTCTTCATGTCCCCCATGGTGTCCATGGGGACAAGGGTGACATGGATGAGGGCAATGTCCCGGGCCGGAAGCTCGCCCCGCATCTGCCGGACCGCCTCGAGGAAGGGCATGCTCTCGATATCGCCGACGGTGCCCCCGACCTCGACGAGGCAGATCTCCGCCGTCCCGTGGTCCACCGGCTTTCCCGCTGCACGACCGATGGAGGCCTTGATCTCGTCGGTGATGTGGGGGATGATCTGGACCGTCCCGCCGAGGTAGTCGCCGCGGCGCTCCTTGGCGATCACCGCCTGATAGATGCGGCCGGTCGTGACGTTGGAGAGCTGCGAAAGGTTCTCGTCGATGAAGCGCTCGTAGTGGCCCAGGTCCAGGTCGGTCTCCGCGCCGTCGTCGGTGACGAAGACCTCCCCGTGCTGGAAGGGGTTCATGGTGCCGGGGTCGATGTTGATGTAGGGGTCGAACTTCTGCAGGGTGACCGAGAGGCCGCGCGCCTCCAGCAGCGCGCCGATCGACGCGGAGGCCAGGCCCTTGCCG